>DATHLL010000576.1:0-5950 GCA_035488195.1 Candidatus Elarobacter sp.
AAGAAGCCCCCGGCGTCGGCACCCCCGTCCGCGGCGGCCTGACCTACCGCGAATCGCACGTCCTCATGGAAGGCGTCGCCCAGAGCGGCACGCTCGGCTCGCTGGAAATCACCGAGATCAACCCGATCCTCGACAGCGAGAACCGCACCGCGATCCTCGCGGTGGAGCTGATCCTGTCCGCGCTCGGAAAGACGACGCTGTGATCCAGCGCGCGTTCGACCGCGCCGCGTTCGAGCTGCGGCGTGAGACGTTCGAGGACGTGCTCGCGCCGGAGCTGACGCCGGAACAGCGGTTGCGCGAGCAGCTCGACGAAGGCGTGCGCGCGACGTGTCCGTGCTGCGGCTATCCGACGATCAACGGGCGGCGCGCGTACGACATCTGCCCGCTCTGCGGCTGGGAGGACGACGGCCAGGACGACGCCGACCGCGCGCCGTCCGGCTCACCGCGCCCCGACGAGGTCGCGACCGGTCCGAACCACGGCTACTCGCTGAGCGAAGCGCGCGAGAACTTCGCCCAGTACGTGACGATGTACCGCCCGACCGACCGCGACTTCGAGCACGAGCGCGCCCAGACGCACGTCAAGCGCGCGATCGCCGCCGCCTACGACCGCGCCGTCGACGGCGACGCGACCTTCACCGAAGCCGACGCCGAAGCGCGCTCCCTCATCGACGAGCTGATGTAGCTACGGCCGTTCGGCGAGCTCCGTCGCACGCAGTGTCGCGCGGCCGATCACGCAGAGCGGGACGTCGTTCCAGTGCGTCTCGAGGCGCTCCGTCCAGGCGTCGGCGAACGTGACGCCGTCGATGCCGCCGTAGAGGCAGATCTCCGCGTCGCCTTCGCCGTAGCGGAACTCGTAGTCCGTGTCGGCGAGATCCGGGATCTCGACGCCGTCGAGCGGGGCGCCGGCGCGCGCGAGGGCGCGGTAGACACGGGCGGCGTTGTCGTCGTCGCAGTCGTACCAGAGGCAGTGGTCGTGCGAGACGGCGATCTCGCCGTGCAGGCGCTTCGCGAGGCCGCCGATGACGAGCGTGCGCGCGTGCTCGCGAGCGAGCGCTCGCAGGAGCTCGGCGAACGCGGCGTGACTGCCCATCGGCACCTCCTCGGGGACGATGATCCTACTGCGGCGCTCCTTCGGACTCCCGGTGTGTGCTGGGTATAGCGGCGCACATGGCGCTCTTCGCTCCGCTCGCGACGCTGACGCCGGTCCAGCGCCGGGCGTTCGTCGCCTCGTTCCTCGGCTGGACGCTCGACGCGTTCGACTTCTTCCTGGTCACGTTCGTCGTCTCGCGGATCGCGAGCGACTTCGCGATGACGATCCCCGGCGTGCTCGCCGCCGTCACCGTCACGCTGATGTTCCGGCCGCTCGGCGCCTTGATCTTCGGGCTGCTCGCCGACCGCTTCGGACGGCGCGGCCCGCTGATGGTCAGCATCCTGCTCTACTCGCTCTTCGAGCTGCTGACCGCGTTCTCGCCGAACTTCACCGTCTTCATCGTCCTGCGCGCGCTGTACGGGATCGCGATGGGCGGCGAATGGGGCGTCGGCGCGGCGCTCGCGCTCGAGACGCTCCCGGCGCAGGCGCGCGGCGTCGCCTCGGGGATCATCCAGCAAGGCTATGCGTTCGGCTATTTGATCGCCGCGATCGTGTTCGGCCAGCTCGTCGAGCACATCGGATGGCGCGGGATGTTCGTCGTCGGCGTCCTGCCCGCGCTGCTCGTGTTCTACATCCGCAGCGGCGTCGAGGAGTCGCCGGTGTGGCGCGCCGGCCAAGCGCGCAAGCTCGGCGAGCGCGAGACGCTCTTGCGCTCGATCGCGCGGCAGCCGGTCCTGTACATCTACGCGATCCTGCTGATGGCGGCGTTCAACTTCATGTCGCACGGCTCGCAGGATCTCTATCCGACCTTCCTGCAGAAGCAGCGCGGCTTCGATCCGCACCTCACGCAGAACGTGACGATCGTGATGAACGTCGGCGCGATCATCGGCGGGACGCTGCTCGGCGCGCTCTCGCAGCGGATCGGGCGGCGCGTCACGATCCTCGGCTGCTGCGCGCTCGGCGCGATCGTCGCGCTCGCGCTGTGGACGGGACCGACGAGCGCGGTGATGCTCGCCGCCGGCGCGTTCCTGATCCAGTTCTTCGTGCAGGGCGCGTGGGGCGTGATCCCGGCGCATCTCAACGAGCTCTCGCCGGGCGACGTGCGCGGGACGTTCCCGGGCTTCACCTACCAGCTCGGCAACCTGATCACGGCGTACGCGGCGCAATGGGAGGCCGCGTACGCCGCCAAGAGCTTCCCGCTCGCGCCGCCGGCCGGCGCGGACTACGGTCACGCGATGCAGATCATCATGCTCGGCGTCTTCGCGGCGGTGTTCGTCCTGACCGCGATCGGCAGGGAGCGGCGCGGGATCTCGTTCACCGAGCCGGCCGGCTAGCGCGCTCGCCGCGCGCGGCGGTGAATCCGAAGGGAACCGATACCGCGCGACGTGAACGTCCGCTGCGACACGGGTTCGGCGGGAGTTCGAGGTGAGCGCGGGGATGCGGTGGGCGTTGTGGATGATCGCGGTCGTCGTTCTGACGGCCGCGGTCTCTTCGCCACGCCCGGCGCGGCGTCCCCGACCCGGTCTTTCCGTTCGTCAAAGGGACGACTTGGACGTACGCGGGGATCCTGAAATGGACGGTGGTGAACAGCCCGGAGCGCCGCCGCAGCTCCGTTCGCTGGACCTCGAAGGTCGTCGACGCGTTCGACGACGGCGACGTCGCGGGCGCGCTCCTCGAGGGCGCCGTGTGGGACTTGGCGTGGTGGTCGCCGGACGTGCGGCCCGGAGCGTACGCGGTGCTCCGGGCGGGGACGCAGTACTATCTGGTCGCCGATCGTGCGAAAGAGGTGTTCGCAGCGGTCAAGAAGTCGGGACGCAGAGCGCTCACCCGCGACGTCGAGCACCATCCGTGGTTCGCGACGCCGTTACGGCGAGGGCAGATGAACCGCGACCCGGAGCTCGGACCGCGCGACGACACGAACTACGGCTGGTTCGTCGAGAGCGCCGCACCGGCGAAGCTCGGCGTCCCCGGCACGGCGGGCGCGGCGTGGACGGCCTACGTCTTGGCCTATCGCACATTGGGGAGCAACGACCTCGTCACGTTCGTTCCGGGGATCGGGATCACGGCGTTCACGTTCGTGCACCACGGGACGCTCGCCGAAGCGTACGTTCATCTGGCGGCGTTTCGCCGAGGCGGCGGGCGCTGAGCACGGCGCGGCGCCAAGCGACCAGTTCGGCGTCGCGCTCGGTGGCGCTCAGCGCGGGCGTGAACCGCGCGGCGGCGCGCCACGTCGCGGAGACCGCGTCGAGATCGGGCCAGAAACCGCACTGCAGCCCAGCCAGCGCCGCCGCGCCGAACGCGGTCGTCTCCAGCGACGCGGGCCGAACCACCGGCACGCCGAGCAGGTCGGCTTGCCGCTGCATCACCAGATCGTTCGCCGACGCGCCGCCGTCGGCGCGCAGCTCCTCGAGCGCGATCCCCGCGTCGAGCTGCATCGCGGCGACGACGTCCGCGGTCTGATACGCCATCGCGTCGAGCGCGGCGCGCGCGACGTGCGCGCGCGTCGTGCCGCGCGTGATCCCGACGATCGCGCCGCGCGCGTACGGATCCCAGTACGGGGCGCCCAAGCCGGTGAACGCGGGGACGAAAAAGCACCCGCCGGCGTCATCGACCTCGCGCGCGAGCCGCTCCACGTCCGACGAGCGCTCGATGATCCCGAGCCCGTCGCGGAGCCACTGCACCGCGGCACCGGTGACAAAGATCGAGCCTTCGAGCGCGTACGCGGCGCGGCGCGGCTCGAACGCGAACGCGACGGTCGCGAGCAGACCGTGCTCGCTGCGCACGACGCGCTCGCCGGTGTTGAGCACGACGAACGAGCCGGTGCCGTAGGTGTTCTTCGCGATCCCGGGTGTGAAGCCGGCCTGTCCTACGAGCGCGGCCTGCTGGTCGCCGGCGACGCCCGCGATCCGGATCCAGCCGCCGAAGTGCTCGACCGCCGTCGTCCCGAACTCGGCCGTGCACGGCAGTACCTCGGGGAGCAGCGCGCGCGGGACGTCGAACGCGGCGAGCAGCTCGTCGCTCCAGCGCAGCTCGCGGATGTCGAAGAGCATCGTGCGCGACGCGTTGGTCACGTCGGTGACGTGGCGCGCGCCGCCGGTCAGGTTCCAGATCAGCCAGGAGTCGACGGTCCCGAACGCGATCTCGCCCGCTTCCGCGCGCGAGCGCAGCCGCGGCACGTGCTCGAGCAGCCACGCGATCTTCGTCGCGGAGAAGTACGGGTCGAGCAGCAGCCCGGTCCGCTCGCGCACGAGGTCCTCGACGCCGCGCGCGCGCAGAACGTCGCACGCTTCGGCGGTGCGCCGGTCCTGCCACACGATCGCGTTCGCGACCGGCTTCCCGGTGACGCGGTCCCACAGGACCGTGGTCTCGCGCTGGTTGGTGATCCCGACCGCCGCGACGTCGGCCGCCGAGAGCTGCGCGTTGCGCAGCGCGCCGCGCGCGACCGCGAGCTGCGTCTCCCAGATCGCGAGCGGGTCGTGCTCGACCCACCCCGGCCGCGGAAAGATCTGCGGCAGCTCGCGCTGATCGAACGCGACGACCGAACCGCGCGCGTCGAACACGACCGCGCGCGAGCTGGTCGTCCCCTGATCGAGCGCGAGGATCACGCTCACGTGTTCGGGCCGCTCACAGCCGGAATGCGTCCGCGCCGCCGGGGTCGGGGAAGACTTTGCCGGGGTTCATGATCCCGAGCGGGTCGATCGCGTCCTTGATCGCGCGCATCAGCGCGAGCGCGTCGCGGCCGACGTCGAGCTCCATGAACTGCTTCTTCAGCAGGCCGATGCCGTGCTCGCCGGAGAGCGTTCCGCCGAGCTCCACGGTCGCCTCGAAGATCGCGCGCGCGGCGAGCGCGACGCGCGCCATCTCCTCGCGGTCGCGCTTGTCGCAGAGGATGTTCGGGTGGAGATTCCCGTCGCCGGCATGGCCGAAGACCGGGATCTCGAGCGCGTGCTCGCGCGCGATCTCGCGGACGCGGCGGATCAGCGCGGTCAGCGCGCGCGGCGGGATGCAGACGTCCTCGCCGAGCTTGTTCGGGCGGCGGCGCGCGAGCGCCGGCGAGATCGAGCGCCGCGCCGCCCACAGCCGCTCGGTCTCCGCGTCGCCGCGCGAGACGCGCACCTCGCGCGCGCCGTGCGCCCGCGCAATCCGCTCGATCTCGGCGAGCTCGCCGGCGAGCACGTCCTCGTGGTTGCCGTCGGCGCCGAAGATCAGGATCGCGTCGGCGTCGACCGGGAGCCCGATCGGCGCGTTCGTCTCGACGCAGCGCATCGTCAGGTTGTCGACGAGCTCGATCGCCGAGGGTAGCACGCCGCTCGTCATCACGGCGGTCGTCGTCTCGGCGGCGTCCTCGATGCGGTCGTACACTGCCATCAGCGCGCGCGAGAAGCGCGGCTTCGCCAACAGCCGCAGCGTGATCTCGGTGATCGTCCCCAGCGTCCCTTCGGCGCCCGTGAACAGGCGCCGCAGATCGTAGCCGGTGACGTTCTTCACCGTGCGGCCGCCGGTGCGGATCACCGTGCCGTCCGGCAGCACGACCTCGAGCGCGAGCACGTAGTCGCCGGTCACGCCGTACTTCAGGCAGCGCGCGCCCCCGGCGTTCTCCGCGACGTTCCCGCCGATCGCGCTCTGCTTGAGGCTCGAGGGATCGGGCGGGTAGAAGAGCCCGCGCTTCTCGACCTCGGCTTGGAGGCGCGCGTTGACGACGCCGGCCTGCACGACGGCGACGCGGTCGATCGCGTCGATCTCGAGGATGCGGTCCATCCGCGCGACGCCGAGCACGATGCTGCCCGCGAGCGGGACGGCGCCGCCGGAGAGCCCGCTCCCCATCGCGCGCGGGGTGATCGGGACGCGGCGCGCGGTCGC
>DATHLL010000577.1:0-2428 GCA_035488195.1 Candidatus Elarobacter sp.
GTGGGGGTCGATGATTTACGCGTCGTCGACGAGTCGATGCGCGACGTTCCCGCCGACGGCGAAACGCCCGGCGAGATCGTCATGCGGGGCAACAACGTGATGAAGGGCTATTACGCCGATCCCGCGGCGACGGAGAAGGCGTTCGCGGGCGGGTGGTTCCACTCGGGCGACATCGCGGTGATGCACCCGGACGGCTACATCGAGATCGTCGACCGCGCAAAGGACGTGATCATCAGCGGCGGCGAGAACATCTCGACGCAGCAGGTCGAGAAGGTGCTGCTCGAGCACGACGCGGTCCTCGAATGTGCCGTCGTCGCCGTCCCCGACGAACGATGGGGCGAAGTTCCGAAAGCCTTCGTGACGCTGAAGCCCGGCCGCGCGCTCGAAGCCGACGAGCTGCGCGCGTTCGCGCGCGAGCGCATCGCCGCGTTCAAGGTCCCGAAGACCGTCGAGTTCGGCGACCTCCCGAAGACCTCGACCGGCAAGATCCAGAAGTACGTCCTGCGCGAGCGCGAGTGGAAAGGCCGCGAAAAGCGGGTCAACTGAAGCGCGGCCGCCGCGAGGAGCATCATAAGACTGCGCGGTTCCCGCGCGCCGGCTAGACTAGCAACGCTGTGCTATGGTGATGAAGGGAGATTCGGTTCGATCAAGTCCACGACGGAGCGGAAGATACTTTGGCATCACATGGACACGCGCACACGGAGCTACCCTTTGCCGCGATCGTCGTCGAGAGGTACGCCGCCTGGTTCTGCATCGGGATCGTCATTCCGATGCTGCCGTTCTTGGCCCATGCCATCCCCGATCTCGTGACGCATGGTCCGTCCGACTTCTGGAAGGTGAACCTTGAAGAAACGTATCTGTTCGTAGCACTCTCCGCAGCGACTGCCGTCGTGGAATCGCGACTTTCGCGCGGCGCCGGAACGCTGCTTTTCATCGGATACGTGGCCGCGGCGCTGTTTGCCGCAGTCGCATACTTGCAGCTCGTATCGGACCAACGCTCAGAACACGACTACTTGGCGAGCCTGGCCGGACGCTGTTCGGCGCATGCGTGTTCCGCTAAATCCCTGCTTCCGAAACGGCCGGATGCAGTATCCGGCGCGACCGAGCAAATAGGCGTCGTACTGATGTTTTCTACGGCCGTTTCGTACATGCTGTACAAATGGGTCATCGTGCAACGGGAAGCGAAGCACGACGTTACGACCGAAGCCCTCCTCCGGTCGATCCGAGCCGCATAAGGTGCATGGAACCACGCTCATGGCTGCAGATACCATCCTGCTGACGGTCGGGACGCTCATCGCCGGGACCCAAGCGTTAGGCGCGCTGATGACGATCCTTCGACGCGACGCCGGGGACCCGGCGCTGCGTCTTCCGGACGGCCCTTCGGGAGCACTGGAGCTCAACCAAAATGCGATCGATCGGAGTGAACTCGAAGCGCTGGTCGCTCAACTGCGCCGAAAAACCCCGGTCCGCGATCCCCAGGACGAACCGTGACGCGGCTTACCGGATGATTCCAAGAACTTCGCGCGCTGCGCGCTCGCCCGTCTGCAGCGCGCCGGCGACGGTGCCGGCTTCGGCGATCGGTGAGGTCGCTTCGCCCGCGAAGAAGAGGACGCCGTCGACCGGGGCGGCGAGGTCGCCGCGCGGATCGCCCGCACCGACCGAGACGTAGCTGTACGCGCCGCGCGCGTACGGATCGCGGTCCCAGTCGTGCGCGTACGCCGCCTCGAGCTCGCCGTGCGGATCGGCTTCATCACCGAAGAGCACCGCCAGGTCGTTCAGCGCTTGGCGCACCAACTGCGGCTCGTCGCGGCCCGACAGCGCGGCGGCGCGCGGACCGCCGGCCCAGGCGATCAGCAGCGGCGTGCGCATCGGCAGCAGCGTCCAGAACACCGGGAAGCCGCCGTCGCCGTTGTAGAAGAACGCTCCGTCGCGATAGCGGCCGGCGTGCACGCGCTCCCAGAAGCGCGTCCGGAAGCGCAGCGCCAGCTTGATCACCGGGCCCATCACGATCCGCTCGAGCGCGGCGCGCGTGCGCTGCGGCAGCTCCGGCTCGAAGCGCACGTCGTTCGCCTGCAGAACGCCGACCGGCAGCGTCACGATAGCCGCGCGCGCGCGGACGCTCAGCGCCTCGCCGGTGCACGTGGTCGCCTCGACCACGACCCGGTCGGGCTCACCGTCCGAAGCCGCGATGCGCCGTACCACATGCACCGCGGTCGCCAGCCGCACGTGCACGCGCGCCGGATCGAGCGCGCCGAGCAGCGCGCGCAGCAGCGGCCCGTAGCCGCCGACCGGGCGAAACTGCTCGGAGGTTTGGCCGTTTTCGCCCCCGCTCCACTCCTCGGCGAGCGCGCGCGTGCTGGCACGGCGCGGATCGGCAGCGTCGAAGCCTTCGACCATCATCCGCACGTTGCGCCGAACGCGCTCGACG
>DATHLL010000578.1:0-2423 GCA_035488195.1 Candidatus Elarobacter sp.
TGCATCCTCGTTGGGATCGAACGAGAACGCCGTTCCGCGCATGTCGCTCTCGACGATCGCATTCACCGCGGGTACGAGGCGCCGCGGAACCAGGACCGGTTCGAGATCGAGCGCGCGTGCGATCTGCTGCAGGGTCCCGAACTGGATTTGCGTCCCTTGCTCGGCGCGCGAAAGGGTCGCCGGGCTGATCCCGAGCTGCTTGCTCAGCGCTTCCTGGCTGATCCGCCGGGCCTTCCTAGCATGCCGTAGGACCGAGCCGGTCTCTCGAAAATGAGATCGCACCCTTGGATCGTATCAAAACTGATCGGGCTCTTCAAGGGTTATTCCATCAATGATGATATGAACCGCTTTCGTCATATTAGATTTTGTAGACAAAATAAGCGAGCGGTCAAAGAAGAAGCGCGGCGCACACAGCGCCGCGCTTCTCTCTACTACGGCTCCGTGGTGGTGCCGCTCAGCGGCGGCCGCAGTGGCCCGGAACCCAGCGGCCGTCGCGGTTGCGGTGGGCGGGGACCCAGTGCGAGCCGCGCGGGCAGCGGTGATGCCCGTAGCCCATCCCCGGCTGCGCCGAGGCGATCTGCGGTGCGATGGCGAGCCCCGCCGCCATGGCGAGGGCGGTTATCGAGGCGAGGAACTTGGTCATGAATGCAATCCTCCGAAATGAAAAAAGACGAGGATACGGTGGGTCTGCTCTGCAGCGAGCCCTCCTCTCGCCTCAACGCACGAACGAGCCCCGGGAGTGCCGGGGCTCCGGATTTTCGCGTTTACCGGAAGGCCGGCATCTCGGGGAGCGGCTCGACGACCTTGAACGTCAGCTCCCCCTTGTCGGCGTCGATGTCGACCCGGACCGTGTCCCCGTCGCGGACCTCGCCGGCCAGGATCTTCCGGCCCAGCGGGGTCTCGACTTCGCGCTGGATCGCGCGCTTGAGCGGGCGCGCTCCGTAGGCCGGCTCGTAGCCGGTCCGCACGAGGTGGGTCTTCGCCGCGTCGGTGACCTCCAGCGCGATCCGGCGGTCGCGCAGCCGCGCCCGCACGCGCTCGAGCTGGATCTCGACGATCTCCTTGAGCTGCTCTTCCGAGAGCTTGTGGAAGACGACGATCTCGTCGATGCGGTTGAGGAACTCCGGCCGGAAGTGCTGGCGCAACTCGTCGAGCACCGTCGCGCGCATGATCGCGAAATCGGCGCCGCCCATGTCGCTCGACGCATCGAGGATGCGGTGCGAGCCGATGTTCGAGGTCATGATCACGACCGTGTTCTTGAAGTCGACCGTGCGGCCCTGACCGTCGGTGAGACGGCCGTCGTCGAGGATCTGCAGGAAGACGTTGAACACGTCGGGGTGCGCCTTCTCGATCTCGTCGAAGAGCAGCACCGAGAACGGGCGCCGGCGAACGGCTTCGGTGAGCTGGCCGCCCTCGTCGTAGCCGACGTATCCGGGCGGTGCTCCGAGGAGCCGCGCGACACTGTGCTTCTCGCCGTACTCCGACATGTCGATCCGCACCATCGCGCGCTCGTCGTCGAACAGGAACGAGGCCAGCGCGCGCGCGAGTTCGGTCTTGCCGACGCCGGTCGGGCCGAGGAACAGGAACGATCCCAGCGGCCGGTTCGGGTCGCCGAGACCCGAGCGGGCGCGCACGATCGCTTCCGCGACCGCGGTGACCGCTTCGTCCTGGCCGATCACGCGGCGGTGCAGCTCTTTGTCAAGCGCGAGCAGCTTCTGGATCTCGCCTTCGAGCAGCTTGCTGACCGGGATCCCGGTCCAGCGGCTGACGATCGCGGCGATGTCCTCCTCGTCGACTTCTTCCTTCAGCAGGCGCGCGCGGTTGTCGCTGAGCGCGGCTTCCTTCTCGCGCAGCTTCCGCTCGAGCTCGGCGAGCCGGCCGTACTTGAGCTCCGACGCCTTCGCGTAGTCGGCGGCCTGCGTCGCGCGGTCGATCTCGGTCTTGGTCGTCTCGATCTGCTCGCGCAGCGCGCGCGTCTCGACGACGGCGTTCTTCTCGGTCTGCCAGCGCGCGCGGAGCGCGTCGGTCTGCTCGTGCAGCTCCGCCAGCTCTTGCTCGAGCTTCTGCAGGCGCTGCTTCGAGGCGTCGTCGCTCTCCTTGCGGAGCGCTTCGCGCTCGATCTCGAGCTGCATCATGCGGCGTGAGGCTTCGTCGAGCTCGGTCGGCATCGAGTCGATCTCGGTGCGCAGCTTCGCCGCCGCTTCGTCGACGAGGTCGATCGCCTTGTCGGGAAGGAAGCGGTCCGCGATGTAGCGGTTCGATAGCACGGCCGCCGCGACCAGCGCCGCGTCCTTGATCCGCACGCCGTGGTGGACTTCGTAGCGCTCGCGCAAGCCGCGCAGGATCGAGATCGTGTCCTCGACCGACGGCTGGTCGACCATCACCGGCTGGAAGCGGCGTTCGAGCGCGGCATCTTTTTCGAT
>DATHLL010000579.1:0-4393 GCA_035488195.1 Candidatus Elarobacter sp.
GAGGTTTCCGGTGCGCGCGCGCGCGTCGAGCTCCGTCGCGAGCCGGTAGACGACGTTCGCGCCGATGTTTCCGGCGCTGCCCTTGATGCCGTGCGCGGCGCGGGCGACCATCGTTGCGTCGCCGGCGGCGAGGCCCGCGTCGAGCGCGGCGCGGTGCTTGCGGCCGGTCGCCATCGCCATCCCGAGGAGCTCGGCGATCCCCGCGGTGTCGTCCTCGAACGCCTCTTCGAGGTTGGTGATGTCGAGAATCGTTCTATCCGGCAACGCCGACCCCGTTCGCGAAGCGCTCCACGACCGCGCGGAGCGCGGAGAGCTGGACCGGCTTCGCGAGGTAGTCGTCCATCCCCGCCGCGAGGCAGGCCTCGCGGTCGCCCTCGAGCGCGTTCGCCGTCATCGCGACGATCGGGACGTGCCCGCCGCGCGCGGTCTCGGCGCGCCGGATCTCGCGCGTCGCCTCGAAGCCGTCGACCTCGGGCATCTGGCAGTCCATCAGCACCAGATCGTAGTCGCCGTGGGCGACCGCGTCGATCGCCTCGCGCCCGTCGGTGACGGCGTGCGCGCGGTAGCCGAGCTTCTTGAGCTGCTGGAGCGCGAGCTTGCGGTTCACCGGATTGTCTTCCGCCACCAGCACCAGCACGCCGTCGTGGCCGGTCGCCGCCGCGCCGGGCTCGGCCGGCGAGCTCCCGGACGCCGGAGCACCGGCGAGCGCCGCGGCGAGCGCGTCGTGCAGCGCGGTCTGGCGCAGCGGCTTGCGGACGACCGCGACGAAGCCGTGCTCGCGCGCGTCGGGCGGGTTGACCGCCTCGTCGGTCCCCGTGACCAGCACCATCGGGACGGCGGCGAACCCGTCGATCCCGTGCAGCCGCGCGGCGAACGCGAACGCGTCGCCCCCTGCGCGCCGGTCGACGATCACCGCGTCGTAGCGCGTCCGCCGCGCCGCCGCCGCCTTCGCCAGATCGAGCGCGTGCGCGGGGTTCCCGGTGCTCGACGCGATCGCGCCCCACGCCAGCAGATACTGGTCGACGACCTGGCGCGCGATCGCCTCCTGGTCGACGACCAGCACCCGTGCGCCGCGCAGCGCGTCGGCGCGCGCCGGCTCGACCTCGTCGGGGACGCGCGTGAACGGGATCGTGAACCAGAACGTCGAGCCTCGCCCGAGGCTGCTGTCGAACCCGATCTTCCCGCCCATCAGCTCGACGATGCGGCGCGAGATCGAGAGCCCGAGCCCGGTTCCGCCGAAGCGGCGGCGTGTCGACTGATCGGCCTGCCGGAACGGCTCGAAGAGCTGGTCGGCGACCTCGGGCGCGATCCCCGGGCCGGTGTCGGTGACCGAGAACCGCAGCACGACGCCGAACTCGCCTTCGACGCGGTCGACGATCGCGCGCACCGTCACGCTCCCCTGCGCGGTGAACTTCACCGCGTTGCCGAGCAGGTTCAGCAGCACTTGGCGCAGCCGGTCCGCGTCGCCCAGCACGCGGTGCGGGACGTCGGGGCCGACGTAGGTCGAGAGCGAGAGCCCCTTCTTCCGCGCCGCGGCGGCGAGGATGTCGGTCGCGTTCTCGACCGCGACCACCGGCGTGAACGGAACGCTCTCGAGATCCATCTTGCCGGCTTCGATCTTCGAGAAGTCCAGGATGTCGTTGACGATCGCGAGCAGCGACTCGGCCGAGTCGCGCACCGTCGTCGCGTACTCGCGCGCTTCGTCGGAGAGCGGCGTCTGAAGCAGCAGCTCCGACATCCCGACGACCGCGTTGATCGGCGTGCGGATCTCGTGGCTCATCGTCGCGAGGAACTGCGACTTCACGTCGGCGGCCTCGATCGCGCGGTCGTGCGCGGCGCGGATCGCCTCCTCGGCGGCCTTGCGCTGCGTGATGTCGCGCAGGATGATGATCGTCTCGCCGAACGCGTGCGTGACGTCGCGCCCGCGCGCGAACTCGACCGGGAACAGGTTGCCGCGCGCGTCGCGCCCGATCGTCTCGACGACCGACGCCTCGGGGCCGCCGGCGATCTCCGCGTACTCGGGGAGGATCCGCGAGATCGGCGTCCCGGTGAGGTCCTCGGCGACGAAGCCGAACAGCGCCGCGGCGGCCGGGTTCACCG
Organism: Candidatus Elarobacter sp.; assembly: GCA_035488195.1. Classification (GTDB taxonomy): domain Bacteria; phylum Vulcanimicrobiota; class Vulcanimicrobiia; order Vulcanimicrobiales; family Vulcanimicrobiaceae; genus Vulcanimicrobium. The sequence continues at coordinate 2,101 of DATHLL010000579.1, forward strand.
AGGCGACCGCGGCGCGCGCATCGACCGCGATCAGCGCGTCGGCGACGCCGTTGACGACGCCGCGCAAACGCCGCTCGTTGGTCGCGAGGACGTGCGAGAGCCGGTTGGTCTCGGCGAGCAGCACGACGACCAGGAACGTCGTCGCGACCAGGATGTCGACCCGCGAGAGATACCAGCCGACGGTGTAGCGCGAGCCGCCGAGCAGGTTGACGATCGCCTCGAACAGCAGCGCCGCGGCCGGGACGGTCAGCCAGACGTCGACGACGCTGCGCTTCCCGCGGACCTGCAGCGCGAAGAGCGCGATCCCGCACAGCGCGATCACCAGGACCAGCGCGCCGTAGACGGCCGGGAGATACGTCCCGCCGTTCGTTCCCGCCGGCAGCACGTCGTCGAACGCGAACACGCCGGCGCTGACGGCGTACGCGCCGGCGATCGTCGCGGCGATCGCCGCGGCCGCCTGCGCGCCGCCGACGCGGCGGCCTTTGTCGCGCGGCGCGAGCAGCGCGTACGCGACGAACCCGGCCGGGAGCGCCGTGTGCCAGCACATCCACAGGTACGTCGCGGTGTCGGGGAGTGCGCCGAACAGCGCCGCGGTGCCGACGCCGGGGAACACGAGGATGTACGGGATGAAGACGAGCCCGCTGAACATCGTGGCGCAGGCCAGCGCGAGCACCGAAGGACGGCGCGAGAGCGCGAACTGCCCGAACAGGATCGTCGTGGTGATCGCGAGCCCCATCAGCACCGCGCCGCCGTAGAGCGTGACGAAGCCGGGGAACGTCCCGAGGACGACCCGCGCGATGGGAAGTGCCGCCATGGCGAGCGCACCGAGCGATGCGATCGCGACGAGAGCGGCCCGGCGCTGTTGCGCCGAAGCCGGCAGCGTCGCGAGATCGAGAGCCGGGGAATTCACGCCCGATCCGCCTTCTCGCCCGGCCGCGCCTCGCCCGTCAGCCGCGCGCGCCGAACGGCTAAGAATCGGTAACCATGCGCTGCCCGGCGTGGCGGGCGAGCGGTTTCTTTACGAACGCTCGACGAACATCGCGTCGCCGAACGAAAAGAATCGGTAACGTTCCTCGGTCGCCGCGCGGTAGGCGTCGCGCACGCGGCCGTACCCGGCGAACGCGGAGACCAGCACCAGCAGCGTCGAGCGCGGCAGGTGGAAGTTCGTCAGCAGCGCGTCGACGACGCGAAACCGGAAGCCCGGCGTGACGAACAGGTCGGTCTCGCCTTCGCCTGCGTGCACGGTCCCGTCCGCGAGCGCGGCGCCTTCCAGCGCGCGCAGCACCGTCGTCCCGGCGGCGATGACGCGCCGCCCGTCGCGCCGTGCGGCGGCGAGCGCGTCCGCCGTCTCGGCGGGGATCGCGTAGCGCTCGGCGTGCATGACGTGCTCGTCGATCGTCGTCCCGCTCATCGGGCGGAACGTTCCGATCCCGACGTCGAGGACGAGCGGCGCGAGGATCACGCCGCGCGCGCGCAGCGCGTCGAGGATCGCGGTCGTGAAGTGCAGCGACGCGGTCGGCGCGGCGACGCTCCCCGGAACGCGCGCGAAGACGGTCTGATAGCGCGCCGCGCGCGGGTCGTCGCGCTCGTCGCGCTCGGGCGGCCGCAGGCCGACGTACGGCGGGAGCGGGACTTCGCCGTGCGACTCGAGCAGCGCGCCGACGTCGACGCCGTCGTCGAAGCGCACGACGCGCGGCCCGTCGGGTAGGATCTCCGCGACCGTCGCGCCGGCGTCGCCGAAGCGCATCCGCGCGCCGGTGCGTAGCCTGCGGCCTGGCCGCACCAGCGCGAGCCACTCGCGTGCCGACGGATCGAACGCGGCGTGCGCGCGCGGCCGCAGCAGCAGCAGCTCGATCGCGCCGTCGGCGCCGCCGTCGCGCCCCGGCTCGCGGACGCCGCGCAAGCGCGCGCGCACGACGCGCGTCTCGTTCAGCACCAGCACGTCGCCCGCGCGCAGCAGCGAGGGAAAATCGGCGAACGTCCGGTGCGCGAGCGCGTCACCCGGTCCGACGACGAGCAGCCGCGCCGCCTCGCGCCGCTCCGCCGGCTCGTGCGCGATCAGCTCGTCCGGCAGCGCGTAGTCGTAAGCCGCCACCTCCCGTGGCGCGTCACCGTTCAGTGGATTCGGCGTCAGCCGAATCCACTCGGGACGCGGTTGCGCTCGATCTCGACGAACGACCGGAGGCGTTTGCGCTCGTCCTCCGGCAGGTCGACGAACTGCACACCGACCTGGAACGTCTCGCGCTCGAGCGCCTTCACCCTGCGCATCTCGCCGCGCGCGACCAGAAACGGC
>DATHLL010000580.1:0-6846 GCA_035488195.1 Candidatus Elarobacter sp.
GCGACTCACCGCCGGAGAGCGTCGTCGCGCTCCGCGAGAGGTTCAGGTAGCCGAGCCCGACGTTCTTGAGGAATCCGAGCCGCGCGCGGATCTCCTTGAGGATCTGGTGCGAAATCTTCGCCTCGCGCTCCGTCGGCTTGAACCCGGCGAAGAACGCCTCCGCGGCCTCGACCGACATCTTCGTCGTCTGGTCGATGTTCTTGTCCGCGACGGTGACGCCGAGCGCCTCGGGCTTGAGCCGCGCGCCCTTGCACACCTTGCAGACGGACGCCGACATGTACTTCTCGATCTCTTCCTTGACGTATTCCGACGACGTCTCGGTGTAGCGGCGCTGCAGGTTGTTGACGACCCCCTCGAACTGCGACTCGTACTCCCACTGGTGGCCGGAGCGGGACTCGTAGACGAACTTCTGCTTCTTGTCGGCGCCGTAGAGGATCGTGTCGACGACGTCCTCCGGGAGCTGCTCGACCGGCGTCGTCGCCTTGCAGCGGCGCGAGCGCAGCAATCGCTCGACCTGCTGCATGTAGTACGGGTTGTTCGAGGGATAGCGGCCGCTGCCGAGGTTCTTCGACCACGGCACGATCGCGCCGTCGGCGATCGACCTGGTGCGGTCGGGGATCACCTTCCACTCGTCGATCTCGATCTTCTCGCCGAGCCCCGTGCACGCCGGGCACGCGCCGAACGGCGAGTTGAACGAGAACAGTCGCGGCTCGAGCTCCTGGAACGAGATCCCGCACGACGCGCACGCGAACGACTCGCTGAACGTCGCCTCGGTCCACGCGTCCGACGGCTTCTCCGTCCCCGCGTTCGCCTTCACCGCCGCCTGGTAGAGCACGGTGACGATCCCGGTCGAGAGCCGCAGCGTCGTCTCGATCGAGTCGGTCAGGCGCGTGCGCACGTCGGGCTTCACCACCAGCCGGTCGACGACGACCTCGATCGTGTGCTTGCGCTTCTTGTCGAGCTCGATCTTCTCGCGCAGCTCGCGAATCTCGCCGCCGACGCGGACGCGCGCGAAGCCCTCCTTGCCGATCTCCTCGAACAGCTTGGTGTACTCGCCCTTGCGGCCGCGGATCATCGGCGCGAGGAGCTGGATGCGCGTCCCCTCGGGGAACTCCAGGATCTGGTCGACGATCTGCTCGGCGGTCTGCGAGCTGATCTCGCGGCCGCACTCGTAGCAGTGCGCGATCCCGATCCGCGCGTAGAGCAGCCGCAGGTAGTCGTAGATCTCGGTGACGGTGCCGACCGTCGAGCGCGGGTTGCGCGAGGTCGACTTCTGGTCGATCGAGATCGCCGGCGAGAGCCCCTCGATGTAGTCGACGTCGGGCTTCTCCATCTGCCCCAGGAACTGCCGGGCGTACGACGAGAGCGACTCGACGTAGCGGCGCTGCCCCTCGGCGTAGACGGTGTCGAACGCGAGCGAGGACTTGCCCGACCCGGAAAGCCCCGTCACGACGATGAGCTTGTTGCGGGGGAGCGTCAGGTCGACGTTCTTGAGGTTGTGCTCGCGCGCGCCCTTGATGACGATCGCGTCCAGGGCGTGCGTGGTCCCGTCCGGCATGACTCGCTCTTAGACCCGGCGCGTCACGGCTCCGTTGCGGCCGCACGGCGGCTTCGAACGGCGGCGAGCCGGCCCCCGGAGGGACCGGCTCGCGCGCTCGCCCACAGGGCGGTACGACCCTGCGCTACCGCAGCCTGGTGAGGCCGCGGATCCCGCGCATCGGGGTCCCGAAGAACCCGCGCTGCATCGACTGCGCGCTGCGCCGCACGCTCGACGTCTGGATCGCCGCGGAGCAGATTGCCTGCGAGCCGGCGCACGTCGTGATGTTGGTGAACAGGAAGCCCTTGCCGGCGTTCGCCGCGTGCCCGCTCGGGCCCGAGGTGCACGTGTTGTCGGCGAAGTTCACGCACCCGTCGACGTTTCCGGCCCGGAAGAGCAGGTCGTTCACCGCGCGCGAGTACGGATACGTGTATCCCGGATCGCTCTCGGTGTCGTAGAGGTAGTAGTCCTCCCACGACCGGTAGCTGGTGTGCGCCGGAGACGGGACCTGCACGCCGTCGACGTAGTACTTCACCACGTCGCCCTTCGGCTGGACGAACTGCATCGTCATCCCGATCTTGTGCGGGACCGTCGCGTCGACGTACGCCAGCTCGTAGCCGACGAAGTCGACGCACTGGAAGCACGGCGCGGTCGTGCCGGGCGGATTCGACGGATCGAGCCCTTCCACGTCGTAGCCGAACACCAGCAGCTTCGGATTGTTCAGCGCGTCCACCGTGTGCCAGAGGCCGACGTACGACATCCGCGCGCCCTGATTGTTCCAGACCGGTGAGATGCTCATCTCGAGCTGCGGCTGGAACGCGCCGGTCGCGGAGGTCACCACGAACTCCTCGGTCCAGAACGACTCGCAGGTCGGACCGCACTGCGACGGCGTCGCGAGCGAGGTGTCGGCGAGCGCGCTGGGATAGCCGGCGGACGACGGCGTGTTCGGCGAGCCGAGACCCGAGAAGCAGCCCTGCGTCACGGCGTTGCTGAAGCGCATCGCCTTGGCCGGCGTCGGATAGCCGGTCCAGTTCGCGCTCGGGAACGAGCTCGTGTCGACGACGGCCGCGTCGTAGTCGTTGCCGCCGCACGAGTTCGTCTGCCAGCCGTTCTGCCCGCCCAGCGGGCCGTCGCTGTAGCTCGCGAACGTGATCGGCCCGACGGTGTGGCTGTTGATCGTCACCGAGCCGCTGGTCGTCGAGACGACGACGCTCCACGGGATCGAGCTCGCCCCGTCGGTGAAGGTCAAGGTACAGCTCCCGTTCCCGCTCGCGGTCACGGTGAAGGCGCTCGCGCCCGGCGCGCCCGGCGTCTGCGACGTCGTGACGACGCCGGCGCAGCCGTTCGCCGCGTAGGTGGGCGAGCCGGCGCCGGTCTCGCTGACGTCGACCTCGGCGTGCTGACCGCTCGCGGTGAACGTCAGCGACTTGCTGCCCGAGTACGGGCTCGTGCTGGTCACGTACATCGGCGAGATCGTCAGCGTCTCCGGCGTGACGCCGCTCGCGCTGACGGAGACGGTCGCGTCGTAGCCCGGCGCGCCGCCGCCGTCGTACTGGATCGCGACGGTGTCGCTCGACTTCGTCAGCGTCGCCGACGTCCCGCTCGGCGTGCCGTTCTTGACGACGACCGCGTGACCGCTCCCGCCGCTCTCGTTGACCTGCACGGTGATCGGGTTCGAGTACGGGTCGTTGCTGCCGGCGGTGATCGCGTTGTCGTCGAAGTCCGCCGGGTTCAGGATGAAGCCGAGCGTGTGCGCCGAGCCGTCCGCCGGCAGCGAGGCGTTCGACGGCAGATAGCCGAGCGAGTTGATCACGCCGCTGATGTAGAGCGCGAACCCGTTCGCCTGCCCTTGGTTGATCGTCGCGGTGATCGCGCCGATCCCGAGCACGTGCGCGCCGGCGAACGAGCCGCCGGACGGCGCCGCGTCGTACGTCGTCCCGACGAAGTCGTCGCTGCCGGGCGGCGCCGGGACCGAGACCGTGCAGGTGCGCGGCAGGCCGGTGTGGCCGCCGCACGCCGCCGAGCCCGAGGAGATGTCGGTCTCCGACTCGCCGAGGACGGTGTTCCCGCCGTGCGCGTACACCTTGATGTCGATCCCGTTCGTCGAGGGCGAGACGAACTTCGGCCGGCGGACGTTGCCCGCCACCGCGCCGGACCGGCCGCCGAGGACGACCGTCATCGTGACGGTCTGCGGCGCGCCGGCCGAAGGCGGGTTCGCCGGGTTCTGGACGGCCGGGCCGGCGGGCGGCCGCAGCGCGCCGGCGCCTCCGCCGCAGCCGGCGAGCAGAAGTGCGGCCGCGCAGGCCGCGGGGAGGAACGTGCGCACGGATTGACCCTTTCCGGCGGGAGCTCGTAGCGGAAGCGACCGCCCCTCAAAAGGGCGGGCGCGAAGTTCAACGCGCTCATGGTAGCGCCGGCCGGAGACGGGCCGGGAACGAGCCGGGAACGGCGGCCGTGGCGCTCGCCCCGCTCTCCTTAACGAAACGCGAACGTCCGTGGACAGGACTGACCACCTTACAAGGCAACCACGGTGGCTCCGGGTGATCCCCCGGACCGGCGGAAACGAAGCGGTAACAACGAGCCGCGTCGTCGCACGGCCCGACGCCTCACGAACGAGAACCGATGGACGCCGCATCCCGCTACGCGCGCGAGTACGTGCTCGCGCGGCCCGCGGTCGTCGTGCTGCACGCGCCGACCGGATACCTCAAGACCTCGACGATCCGCATCGCCGCGCAGCACGCGAGCTCCTCGGCGATCGTCGACTGCCGCGAGCTGCTCCGCGGCGAGGACGTCCGCGCGAGCGCCGCCGAGCTGCTGGTCTTCGAGAACGCCGAGGCGGCGCTGGGGCGGCCGGACGTCCTCCGCGCGATCCACGACGTGCTGCTGCGGCGCGGCGCGGCGCAGACGATCGCGATCTGCACGAAGCGGCCGTTCCCGCTCCCCGCGAGCGTCCTGCCGGCGGCGCTGGAGCTCACGCACGAGGATCTCGCGCTCGACCTCGCCGAGGCGCTGGCCTCGCGCGGTCTCGGGCCGGAGCGGATCGAGGAGATCCGGCGGCTCACGCTGGGCTGGCCGATGCCGACGTACCGGCTGGCGGCGCTCGCAGCGGGATGCCCGCCAAGCGTACCGCTCGCGGCATGCGCCGGACGCGGCTACGAGCGCCTGCTGCAAGACGTGCGGCTCGATTTCCTCGACCGTCTCCCCGCCGAGCGGCGCACGCGCGAAGCGGTGCTCGCGCTGACCGCCGAGCCGCAGTGCGATCTGCTCGCCGCGAAGCTCGCTCGCGCCGAGGGGCTGCTGCTGCGTGACGGCGCGCGGTATCGCGTCCCCGGGATCGTGATCGCCGCGCTCGACGCGATCGGCGAGCCGGCGGCACCGCGCGCATCGGCGGTCTGCGCGCCGCCGATCGTCTTCGACGTGCTCGCCGGCGAGATCACCGCGGGCGGCGAGGTCGTGCGGCTGCCGCGGCGCGAGCTCGAAGTCTTCGCCAACCTTGCGATCAAAGGGCGGCACGTTCCGTACGACGTGCTGCTCGAAGAAGTGTGGGGTGACGCCGACGACGACCACGCGAAGCTCAAAGTCACCGTCGGGCGCTTGCGCAAGCGGCTCGGCTTCGCCACGATCCGCAGCCTCGGCGCCGGCTACGCGATCGGCGACAACGTCACGTGCACGCTCGCCGAGCTCGAAGAGCTCGCCTCGCATGCGGAGCCGTTCGGGCCCGCGACGATCGCGCGGCTCGAAGCGATCCGCCAGCGCCACCGCCGCGGGATGACGGGCGTCGCGCGGCACTGGCCGTGGTACACCGCGTGGTCGGCGAAGATCGACGCGTTCGTCGAGCACGCGACGCTCGCGCTCGGCAGCCACGCGCTCGCGCAGCGCCGCTTCGCGCTCGCGCTCGAGCGCGCGCACGACGCGATCGCGCTGAACCCGGTGAGCCAAGAGGCGCACGGGCTCGCGCTGCGCGCGCTGGTCGCGCAAGGGAACGCGGTCGCGGCGCGCCAGCTCCTCGCCGCGTACGCCGCGACGCTCGAGACGACGCTCGGCATGGCGCCGCCCGAAGCGCTGCTGCGCATCGTCCGCGAGCGCGCTTCGTAGCGTTCGGCGCCGCGCCGCCGCTCAGCGCGGCGCGGGGAGCGGCAGCACCTCGAGCACCTCGGCGATCGACGCGATCACGGCGTCCGGGTGCGGGCCGCCGCCGGGAACCGGGATCGCGTGCACGTCGAGCAACACGGTGAACAAGCCCGCCTCGTGCGCGCCGACGACGTCGCGGTAGTAGCGGTCCCCGACCATCGCGCTGCGCGCCGGCTCGCTGCCGAGCGTGCGGCACGCGTGGCGGAAGAGCTCGGGATCCGGCTTCACCATACCGACCTCGTCGGCGATGAAGAACGCGTCCATGCGGTCGCGCAGGCCGAGCCGGTCGATCTTGTCGTGATGCGTCGCCGCGAAGCCGTTCGTCACCAGCCCGAGCTTGCAGCCGCGCGCGCGCAGGGCGCTCAGCACGTCGAGCGCGCCCGGCGAGAGCGCGAGCCCGCCGGCGCGCGCGCCGTTGTAGAGTTCCGCCGCGCGGCGCGCGAGATCGAGATCCGCGATCCCGATCCGGCGTAGCGCGGCGTCCCACATCCGCACCCGCTCCGCGGCGATCTCGCGGTCGAGGTGCTCGGCGGTCAGCGACTGCCAGAACACGGAGACCTCGCTCTCGTACGCGTCGACCAGCGCCTGCGGCTCGGTGCCCGCGCGCTCGCGCGCGACCATCTCCGCGGCGGTGCGCGCGGCCGTGAGATACGCGGTCGTGTCGTCGTGCAGCGTGTCGTCCAGGTCGAACAGGACGGTGTCGATCGTGCGCTCGGGCATCAGAACCGCACCAGGAACGAGCGCAGTGCGTACGGGCCGAGGTCGAAGACGAGCTCCTCCTCGACGATCTCGACGTCGCCGGGGACCGGGCGTTCCACCGCGTCGACGGGGATCGCTTCGCGCATCCGGCCGCCGCAGCGCAGCGCGACGCGGCGGCGCTCGCCGTCGCACTCGCGGACGCGCACGATCACGCCGCTCGCGTCGTCGGACGGATACGTGGCGACGATCAGCACCGAGGGGTCCTCGCAGGTGAACAGCCGCACGCCGTCCTGCGGCGCGGCGTACGTGAGCCAGGCGTGCTCGAGCGCGGAGACGCTCGCGCCCGACGTCGGGACCAGCGCGTACTCGAGCCGCTGCTCGCCGCGGTCCGCCATCGGGTCGGGCCAGCGCGGCGCGCGCAGCAGCGAGGTGCCGAGCCGCACGCCGCCGTCCTTCAGGCCCGCGCCGCTCCAGCCGTA
>DATHLL010000581.1:0-9407 GCA_035488195.1 Candidatus Elarobacter sp.
TGGCCGCACCCCGCTCACCAAACTCTCGCCGAAGAAGACGGTGGAAGGCGCGCTCGGCGGTTTCGCTGCGGCGCTCGTCGCGGGTGCGGCGATCGCGTTCGTCCCGGCCGTCCATCTCACGTGGTGGCAGGGCGTGCTCGCGGCGGGCATCACGTCGTTCGCGGCGCAGGCCGGCGACCTCGTCGAGAGCGCGCTCAAACGCGACGCGCACGTGAAGGACGCGGGATCCCTGATCGCGGGCCACGGCGGCGTCCTCGACCGCTTCGACTCGTACATCTTCGGCGGGATCGCGTTCTACTTCGCGTTGTATCTCATCGGGGTGATCTCGGAATACCGGCTGGTCAGCTCGTGAGCCGCAAGCGCGTTGCGATCCTCGGGGCGACGGGGAGCATCGGGCGGCAGGCGCTCGACGTGATCGCGCGCAACGCCGACCGCTTCGACGTCGTCGCGCTCGCGGCGGGGCGCAACATGCAGCTCCTCGCCGAGCAGATCGCGCTGTTCCGGCCGCAGGTGGTCTCCGCCGGCGACGCCGGCGCGCTCACCGAATTGATGGTGCGGCTCGACACGATCGGCGTGCGGATCCACGGCTCGATGTTCGGCAAGGAGCGTGACGTCCGGCGCACCGGCCACGGCGCCGACGGCCTGCGGCTCGTCGCGTGCGAGAGCGGCGCCGATCTGGTGCTCGCCGCGACCGACGGCGCGGTCGCGTTCGACGCGGTGTTCGAGGCGGTCGACCGCGGGATCGACGTCGCGGTCGCCAACAAGGAGCTCGTCGTCGCGGCCGGCGAGCTGCTGGTCGAGCACGCGGCGCGCAGCGGCGCGCGGCTGCTCCCCGTCGACAGCGAGCACTCCGCGATCTTCCAGTGCCTGCAAGGCGCGCCGCGCGAGCGGATCGCCTCGATCGTGATCACCGCGTCGGGCGGGCCGTTCCGCGACCGCGAGGCGCACGAGATCGCCGCCGCGACGCTCGACGAAGCGCTCGCGCACCCGACCTGGCAGATGGGCGTGAAGAACACCATCGACTCGGCGACGCTGATGAACAAGGGCCTCGAAGTGATCGAGGCCGCGAAGTGGTTCGGCCTCCCCGGCGAGCGCATCCAGGTGCTCGTCCACCGCACCTCGGTCGCGCACGGCTTCGTGGTCTTCACCGACGGCAACGTGCTCTCGCAGCTCGCCGCGCCCGACATGCGGCTCCCGATCGGCTACGCGCTCGCGTACCCGGACCGGCTCGACGACCGGGCCGCCGCCGAGGACCCGATCGCCGTCCTGGGCGGCGAGCACGGCGCCCCCTCGACCAGCCTGGAGTTCGAGCGGCCGGACACCGTAAAATTTCCGTGTCTGCGGCTCGCCTACGAGGCGCTCGCGGCGGGGGGAACGGCGCCCGCGGCGCTCTCGGCGGCGAACGAGATAGCGGTCTCGGCCTTCGTCGCGGGGAAGATCCGCTTCGGCGAGATCCCCGTTTGCATCGAAAACGCCCTCACTCGGGTCGAACACCATGAAGTGAGCCTCGAGAACGTTCGCGCGGCGGACCGCTCGGCCCGAGACGCGGCGCGGGCGTTCGTCGTTGACCGTACGACCGCGAGATCCTGATCGGAGCCCATGAACCCGCTTCAAATCCTCGTCTACCTGCTGACGCTCTCCGTCCTGGTCGTCCTCCACGAGTTCGGCCACTTCTTGGTGGCGCGCCGGAACGGCGTGCGGGTGACCGACTTCGCGCTGGGCTTCGGGCCGACGATCCTCAAGTGGACCTCGCCGCGCAGCGGGACGGTCTACCGCTGGAACGTCCTGCCGCTCGGCGGCTACTGCCAGATGAAGGGCGAGGACGGGAAGTCGAGCGAGGCCGAGCAGCAGCGCGAGTTCCGCTCCGGCGAGGGCTACGACCCCGACAACTTCCAGGCCAAGACGCCGCTCCAGCGCCTCGCGATCGTCGTCGCCGGACCGGTCGCGAACTTCGTCGTGGCGCTGGTCCTGTTCGTCGCCGCCGCGCTGGCGTTCGGGATCCCCGACGACAAGCCGACGACGATGATCTTCCAACTGCTGCCCGGCTATCCGGCGGCGCGCGCCGGGATGCAGGCCGGGGACCGCATCGTCTCGGTCGACGGCGCGGTGATGCGGGACGGCGATCAGCTTGTCCGGCTCATCCACTCCTCGCCCGGCAAGCAGCTCGCGATCGTCTACGAGCGCCACGGCGCCCGCCACCAGGTCGCCGTGACGCCGCGGGCCGAGCCGGACAAGAAGTCCGGTAAGACGATCGGGCTGATCGGTTTCCAGGCGCTGCCTATGACTCACCGGGTCGGCCTCGGCCCGGCGTGGAGGTCGAGCTGGGCTCAGTTCAGCGGGATCATCACCGGGACGCTCGGCGCGCTCGGCGGGCTGCTGACCCATCCGCAGGACGTCGCCGGCCAGTTCCAGGGCCCGATCGGGATGGCGCGCGTCTCGGCGCAGGCGCAGCAGTTCGGCCCGTACATGTTCCTCTCGCTCGCCGGGATGATCTCGATCTCGCTCGGGATCATCAACCTGCTCCCGGTCCCGGCGCTCGACGGAGGACGCGCGGTCTTCATCCTGGTCGAGATGCTGCGCGGCAAGCCGGTCGACCCCGAGAAGGAAGCGCTGGTCCACGTCGGCGGCTTCGCGGTGCTGATCGCGCTGATGCTCGCCGTCTCGTTCCACGACGTCTCGGCCGCGCTCGCCGGCCGCTCCGCCTTCTAGCCGCCAACGGAAAGACGATGATCCGCCTCCGACGCCAGACCAAGCCCGTGCTGCTCGAGAACAAGTCGAGCTGGTCGAAGGACGCCAAGAAGGTCTGGATCGGCGGCGACCACCCGATCGTCGTCCAGTCGATGACCACGACCGACACCGCCGACGCCGACAAGACGCTGGAGCAGGTCTACGGGCTCGCGATGGCCGGCTGCGAGGTCGTCCGCGTCACCTGCCAGGACGCACGCGACGCCGCCGGGCTCCCCGCGATCGTCGCGCGCTCGCCGGTTCCGATCGTCGCCGACGTCCACTTCGACCACCGCATGGCGCTCGCCGCGATCGAGGCCGGCGTCGCGAAGCTGCGGCTGAACCCCGGCAACATCACCGACCCGGTGAAGACGCGCGAGGTCGTGAAGCTCGCGATCGAGCGCGGGACGCCGATCCGGATCGGCGTGAACATGGGCTCGCTGGCGCGCGATCTCGAGCAGAAGCTCGGGCACACGCCGGAGGCGCTCGCCGCCTCGGCGCTGCGCCACGTCGAGATCCTCGAGGACCTCGGCCACACCGACATCATCATCTCGGTCAAGGCGCACGACGCCGTGACGACGATCTACTCGTACCGGCTGCTGGCGAAGCAGCTCGACGAGCGCGGGACGCCGTACGCGCTCCACCTGGGCGTCACCGAGGCCGGGCTCCCGCTCGACGGGACGATCAAGTCGTCGATCGGGCTGGGGGTGCTGCTGTTCGAGGGGATCGGCGACACGCTGCGCGTCTCGCTCGCCGCCGACCCGGTCGAGGAGGTCCCGGTCGCCTGGGGGATCCTCAAGGCGCTCGGGCTGCGCGAGAAGGGGTTCGACATCACGGCCTGCCCGTCGTGCGGCCGCGCCGAGATCGAGGTCGTCGAGCTGGCCCGGATGGTCGAGGCGATCGCCAAGGAGTACACCGCGCCCGTCAAGGTCGCCGTGATGGGCTGCGTGGTGAACGGCCCAGGCGAGTCCAAGATGGCTGATGTAGGTATAGCGGGGGGCAAGGGCAAGGGCGCCATCTACCGCAAGGGCGAGCTGGTGGGTACCTATCCCGAAGCCGACCTGTTGGGCAGGCTGCGCCTCGAGATCGAGAAGGTCATCGAGGAGCAGTACCCGGACTATGTACACGAGATTCGTCGTGAGGCCACACCAGCGTAACGCGCTCCAAGCGCTCGTCCCCAGCGGACGACTGATCGCAGCGACCGCAGCGACCGCCCTGGTCGCCTCGCTGGCGCTCGTCCTCTCGGCCCCCGCGACGATCAGCATCGACGGGCAGCGGCTCGCCTCCGACGTCCCGGCGGTCACGACCCCGGGCGGCGCGTACCTGCCGCTCCGCGCCGTCGCCGACGCGACCGGCGCCCAGACGAGCTTCGACGCGCAGACCGGCGAGATCGTCGTCCGCCGCGGGACCGACGTCCTGGTGATGCGCCCCGGCGACGCCGACGCGAAGCTCAACGGCAGGCGCGTCCGCCTCGAGCACGCGCCGTTCACGGTGCACGGCCGCGCGATGATCGCCGAAGCGACGGTCGCGCGGACGTTCGGCTCCACGGTCCGATTCGACGCGAAGCACAACCGCGTCGCGGTCCGCACGCCGGGCGCGGTGGTCGCCGGCGCCGCCGACGACGAGCCATAACGGCCAAACTCGCCCTCTAGATAGGTTCGCCGCGCGCGTGATGGACGCGTGCGATGAACTATCGAGACATCGAGACGATCTTGCGCAACGACGGCTGGGTCTGGTTCCGGTCGCACGGCTCACACCGGAACTTCCGCCACAAGGTCAAGCGCGGGGTTCTCACCATCCCCTTTCACGACGCGACCGTCGAGCTGCCGCCGCGGATCGTGCGCGCGATCATGCTCCGGGCGGGGCTGGCATGACGTACGCGATCGCGCTGGAGCGCGGCGCCGACGGATCCTGGTGGGTCGAGGTGCTCGACCTCCCGGGGTGCTTCAGTTGGGGCGAGACGCGCGAGGAGGCGGCGGAGAACGCGCACGAGGCGATCGAGTCGCACCTCGCGGCGCTGCGCGACGTCGGCGAGCCGCTTCCGAGCGGCGCGGACGAGGCGATCGAGGTCCGGATCGTCGAGCCGCCCGCGGGCGAGGGGTAGCGCGGCGTAGGGCGCTCGCCAGGTGAGGTTTCGGCGTGTACGGGTACGGGCGTCGTACACGAACGAGGGCTTGGTCATGGATGTTCGAAGGGTGACGCGGCGGCACTTCCTGGTGCGGGCCGCGCTTCCGGCCGTTGCGGCCGGCGTGGTCGCCGGATCGCCGCGGCTCAGCGCCGCGGCGCGCGCGGCCGTCTCGACCGCGGTGCTGTCGGCGAGCGGACCGGGGCCGATCCCGGTCACGCTCAACGTGAACGGCGAGTCGCACGCGCTGCGGATCGAGCCGCGCGTGACGCTGCTCGACGCGCTGCGCGAGCGGCTGCAGCTCACCGGGACGAAGAAGGGCTGCGACCAAGGGACGTGCGGCGCGTGCACGGTCCTGGCCGACGGCCGCCGGATCAACTCGTGCCTCACCCTCGCCGTGATGGCGCAGGGAAAGGCGATCACGACGGTCGAGGGGCTCGCGCACGGCGACGAGCTCCACCCGGTGCAGGCCGCGTTCCTCGCGCACGACGGGTTCCAGTGCGGCTATTGCACGCCGGGCCAGATCGTGTCGGCGGTCGCGCTGATCGCCGAGAAGCGGCCGACCGACGAAGCCTCGGTGCGCGAGTGGATGAGCGGGAACATCTGCCGCTGCGGCGCCTATCCGAACATCGTCGCGGCGGTCCGCGACGCCGCGGGAGCGCGGTCGTGAAAGCGTTCCGGTACGCGCAGGCGCGCGACGTCGCCTCGGCGCGGAGCGCGGTCGCCGCCGACGAGGACGCGCGCTACGTCGCGGGCGGGACGAACCTCGTCGACCTGATGAAGGAGTACGTCGAGCGGCCCTCGCTGCTGGTCGACATCACGCACCTGCCGCTGCGCGGGATCGACCGCACGGCGAGCGGCGTGCGGCTCGGCGCGCTGGCGCTGATGAGCGACGTCGCGGACCATCCCGCGGTTGCGCGCGAGTTCCCGGCCGTTTCGCAGGCGCTGCTGCTGAGCGCCTCGCCCCAGCTCCGCAACATGGCGACGATCGGCGGCAACGTCATGCAGCGCACGCGCTGCGCGTACTTTCGCGACGCCTCGCAGCCGTGCAACAAGCGCGCGCCCGGGACCGGCTGCGCGGCGATCGCCGGGTGAACCGGCAGCACGCGGTGATCGGCGGGAGCCCGAGCTGCATCTGCACGCATCCCTCGGACCTCGCGGTCGCCCTGCTCGCGGTCGACGCGGTCGTGCACGTGCGCGGGCGGTCGGGCGAGCGCGCGATCCCGTTCGAGCGGTTCCACGTGCTGCCCGGAAACGCGCCGCAGCGCGAGAGCGTCCTGGAGCACGGCGATCTGATCACCGCGGTCGAGCTGCCGGCGAGCGCCCACGCGCGCGGCTCGTACTACCTCAAGGTGCGCGACCGCGCGTCGTACGAATTCGCGCTGGTCTCGGTCGCGGCGGCGCTCGACGTCGCCGGCGGGGTGATCCGCTCGGCGCGCGTCGGGCTCGGCGGCGTCGCGCCGAAGCCGTGGCGCTCGCACGACGCGGAGGCCGCGCTGGCCGGACGGCCGGCGAACGCCGATACGTTCGCGGCTGCGGCACGCGCCGCGACGCGCGGGATGCGCGGCTACGGGCAGAACGACTTCAAGATCGGGCTGACGGAGCGCGCCGTCGCGCGCGCTCTCGCACACGCCGGAGGTGCCGCATGAGCGCGCTGATCGGGGCGCCGGTCGACCGCGTCGACGGGCGCATGAAGGTGACCGGAGCGGCGAAGTACTCTGCCGAGGTCGCCGTCCCGAACCTCGCCTACGGCGTGATCGTGACGAGCACCGTCGCGAACGGCCGCATCGCGTCGATCGACGACGCGGCGGTGAAGCGGATGCCGGGCGTGATCGCGGTGATGACGCCGGCGAACGCGCCGCGCGTCAACGCGAGCGGGAAGGACGTGGGCTACCCGGTGCTGCGCGTGCTGCAGGACGACGTCGTCGCGTACGACCGCCAGCCGGTCGCGGTCGTCGTCGCCGACACGTTCGAGCGCGCGACCGACGCCGCGGCGGCGCTGCGCGTCCGCTACAGCCCGGCGCCCCCCGCGACGCGGCTCGCCGACGTCTCGGCGTACAAGCCGGCGCAGGTCCACGGGAAGGACGCCGACACGCACAAGGGCGACGCCGAGGCGGCGCTCGCGAGCGCGGCGGTGAAGGTCGACAACACCTACACGACGCCGGTCGAGCATCACAACCCGATGGAGCCGCACGCAACGATCGCGCTGTGGGAGGGCGACAAGCTGACGGTGTACGACGCGACGCAGGGCGTCGTCGGCGCGCGCCGCAAGCTGGCCGCGGTCTTCGGGCTGCAGCCGCAGAACGTGCGGGTCGTCTCGCGCTTCATCGGCGGCGGGTTCGGCTCGAAAGGATCGAGCTGGCCGCACGTCACGCTCGCCGCGATGGCGGCGAAGATGACCGGCCGCCCGGTGAAGATCGCGCTGACGCGCCCGCAGATGTTCGGTTCGGTCGGCCACCGCCCGCGCACGGTCCAGCGCGTCGCGCTGGGCGCAGGGCGCGACGGCAAGCTGACCAGCGTGATCCACCAGACGACCGCGCACACCTCGGTCTTCGACGAGTTCGTCGAGCCGTCGGGCGTCCTTTCGACGGTGCAGTACGGCACGCCGAACCTGCTGGTGACGCACCGCGTCGCCCGGCTGAACACCGCGACGCCGACGTACATGCGCGCGCCCGGCGAGTCGAGCGGCTCGTTCGCGCTCGAGTCGGCGATCGACGAGCTCGCCTACGCATTGAACCTCGACCCGATCGAGCTGCGCGTGCGCAACGACACCGACCGCGACGCGGAGGGCTTGCCGTTCTCGAGCCGCTCGCTGGTGCAGGCGCTGCGCGGCGGCGCCGAGCGGATCGGCTGGAACCGCCGCGACCCGCGCCCGCGCTCGATGCGCGAGGGCAACCTGCTGGTCGGGCTCGGCGTCGCCGGCGCGACGTACCCGATGAACCGCAGCGCGGCCTCGGGGATCGTACAGCTCAACGCCGACGGCAGCGTGGTTGCGCGGAGCGCCGGCGTCGACATCGGGACCGGCGCCTACACGGTGTTCTCGCAGGTCGTCGCCGACGTGCTGGGCGTCCCGGTGCAGCGCGTGCGGATGGAGCTCGGCGACTCGGCGTTCCCGAACGCGCCGAACGCCGGCGGCTCGGCGCTGACCGCGAGCGCGGGCTCGGCGCTCAAGCTCGCCGCGCAGGACGTGCGCACGAAGCTGGCCGCGCTCGACGGCGTCGATTCCTCGTCGCTGGCGAACGCGAGCGGCGACGCGCTGATCGCGATCCTGCGCAAGCACGGCACGGGGTCGGTCGAGGGCCGCGCCGACGCGAAGCCCGGCGACGAGAAGAAGACGTACGCGATGCACTCCTTCGGTGCCCAGTTCGCCGAGGTGCGCGTCGACCCGGAGCTCGGGACGGTCCGGCTGGCGCGGTTCGTGAACGCGTTCGGCGCGGGCCGGATCCTCAACGAGAAGACCGCGAAGAGCCAGTTCATGGGCGGCGCGATCATGGGGATCGGGATGGCGCTCCTCGAGCACTCGCGCTACGACGACCGCACCGGCCGCATCATGAACGCGAACCTCGGCGAGTACCTGGTCGCCGTGAACGCCGACGTCCCGCCGATGGAGGTGGTGCTGGTCCCCGAAGACGACCCGCACGTGAACGAGATCGGCGTGAAAGGGATCGGCGAGATCGGCATCGTCGGCGCTGCTGCCGCCGTCGCAAACGCCGTCTACCACGCAACCGGCAAACGCATCCGCGACCTCCCGATCACCCCGGAGAAGCTGCTGGCGTAGCACCCACGTCAGGGCAGCCACCACCATGTCATGCTGAGCCTGTCGAAGCATGAGCCAAGGGCAGAACGGGTGCCTAACGGCTCATCCTTCGACAGGCTCAGGATGACATTGTGCTACGGCAACGTCAGGATGCCGTCGCGGAGCGTTGGGACGGCGTCGAGGACGTCGAGCTCGGCGCAGCGCGCGATGTCGTCCGTGAAGCCCTTTTCGGCGAGCGACTGTGCGTGGTCGGCGCTTGCGATCGCGTCCGCGAGGCGAACGGCGACGCTGCGATAAAGCAGCGCGGCCGCGCGCGCGCCGTCGCGCAATTCCGCGTCCGGGATCTGCTGAAGCAGCCCGTCGACCAGCGCGCCGGCGCCGATGGCGTCTTCGAGCGCGAAGCCGGCGCAGACGATCGTGACGTCGCCTTCTTCCCGCGCGAGCGCGGCGGCGACGGCGGCGCGGTTCACCAGCGCGGCTGTTCGCACCGACGCGGCGGTGGCGACGGCGCGCAGCGCGCGGGTGCCGTTCGTCGTCGTGATGAGCAGCGTCTTCCCCGTAACGGCCTCGGGGGTGAACGACGCGGGGGAGTTGTCGAGGTCGAAGCCGTCGATGCGGACGGAGTGGCGTTCGCCGCAGAGGAGGACGCGGTCGCGGCCCAGGCGGTTCGCGAGCGCGATCGCATCGCCCGGTTCGGCGACGGGGATGACGCCCGCGGCGCCGTGCGCGAGCGCGGTCGCGATGGTCGTCGTCGCCCGGAGGACGTCGACGACGGCGACGTGCGCGCCGCGCACGGCGTCC
>DATHLL010000582.1:0-2635 GCA_035488195.1 Candidatus Elarobacter sp.
GCGGGCAGCGCGACGTTGACGATCGTCTGGTCGACGACAACCATCAGGACGCCCATGCACAGGACGACGAGCGCGATCCAGCGTCTACGTTCCATACCGACCCTGCATATACGGACCTGACCAGCAGGCTCCCCGGGGCACGAGCTCCCGGCACGATCCTGGCACCCCTTGGCCCCGCATAGCAGGAGAGCGCGCGCCGTGCCGCACAGCACACGCGAGCGATGCGACAGATGTTCGCGCCGGGACTGACCGTTGCGGCGTCGGCGATCCACGGGCGCGGCTGTTTCGCGACCGTCGCGTTCGCCGCGCGCAAGAAGATCGCCGAGTACACCGGCGAGCGAATCACCAACGCCGAGGCCGAGCGGCGCGGAAAGCGCCGCGTGCTGCGGATCAGCGGGCTCGACGAGCGGTTCAGCATCGACGGGAGCCGCGGCGGGAACGGCACGCACTACATCAACCACTCGTGCCGCCCGAACGCGTTCATGCAGACGGTCCGCGGCCATCTGCTCGTCCTCGCGCTGCGCGACATCGCGCCGGGCGAGGAGATCACGGTCGACTACGTCGCGACGATGCACTCCGACCGCAAGCGCTGCATCTGCAAGGCGCCCGGCTGCCGCGGCACGATCAACAAGAAGACGGCGTGAGCGACGCGCGCGCTGCGCTCGGCGCGGCGCTCGCCGCCGAGCGCGAGCAGCGCTGGGCCGAGAGCTTCGTGAACTGCCGGCGCGCGCTGGCCGATCCGGCGCTGCATCCCGACGCGTTCAACCTGTTCGGGCGGTTGTGCCACACCGCCGGCGACGCGGCGAATGCGATCGCGGCGCAGCGGTACGTTCTCGTGCTCGCGCCCGGCCATCCGCGCGCGGCCGGCGACCTGCACACCGCGCTCGGCGCGGTGCGGGCGCCGGCCGATGCGCGCGCCGCATTCGCCGCGGCGGTGGCGATTGCGCCGGAGATCGACTGCCACCACCGCGAACCCCTGGCGCTGCGCCCGTTCGCGTGCATCGACGAGGTCGAGGCGCTGCTGCTGCGTGCGGTTGAGGGCGATCCGTCGTTCGCCCCGGCGCGCGCGGCGCTCGGGAACGTGCGCGCGCGCCGCGGCCGCGCGGCCGAAGCGCTCGACGCGTACCGGATCGCCGCGATGCTCGACTGGGAGCGGGCCGACGTGCACCTCGCCCTCGCGATGCTGTTCGACGTCGCGCACGACGAGGCGAACGGCGCGCGCCACCGGCACGAAGCGCTCGCGCGGCAGCGGCTGTACCCGGCGTGCGGCACCGGCGCCGCGCGCTCGGTGCTCGTGCTCGCCGCACCGGGCGGTCCGACGGCGAACGCGCCGTTGGACTACTGCGTCGATCCCGCCCGCGTTGCGCTGCACGTGTACTACCTCGCGCGTGACGAGCCGCCGCCGGCGCTCCCCGCGCACGACGTCGTCTTCAACGCGATCGAACAAGCCGAGTCGTCGGCGGACGCGATCGCGCGCGCGACGCGGTTCGTTGCCGCACAGCGGAAACCGGTGCTCAACGATCCCGCGCGATTGGCGGGGATCAGCCGCTCGGCGCTTCCCGCGACGTTGTGCGGCGTCGCGGGGATCAGCGTGCCGGCGGCGCGCCGCGTCGAGCGCGCGCTGCTCGAAGCCGCCGCGGCCTCGAACGCGAATGCGCTCGACCTCGGCATCCCCGGGCCCGTGCTCGTGCGGCCGGTCGACACGCACCGCGGCGATCACCAGGCGCGCGTCGCGCGGCCGGACGAGCTGCGCGACTATCTCGCGCGCACGCCGGGCGACGCGTTCGACGTGACGTCGTTCGTCGACTACCGCAGCGCCGACGGCTACTACCGCAAATATCGTGTCATCATCGTCGGCGGCGTTCCGTTTCCGTACCACGCGGCGATCTCGGATGCGTGGAAGGTGCACTACCACAGCAGCCGCATGGACGAGCACGACTGGATGCGCGCCGAGGAGGAGCGGTTCATGCGCGCCCCGCGCGCGGTTTTTCCGGCGTGGGAGAGCGCGTTCGGCGCGCTTGCGGCGGCGGTCGGGCTCGACTACGCCGGCGTCGATTGCGCGGCGAATCCCGACGGTTCGGTCCTCGTCTTCGAGTGCGGGCCGGGGATGCTCGTGCACTGCCACGACGATCCGGCGCGTTTCCCGTACAAGCACGAGCTGGTCCCGCGCATCTTCGCCGCGCTCGAAGCGTTGTTCGATCACACCGCCTCGCGCGCTCCAGGTCTCGCCACGGCCCCTCGCCAAGCAGTTCCTTGATGAAGATTCGACGCGCCGTCACCGTACTCGGCGCGACGGTTTTGCTCGTCGCCGCCGTCGCGACCGGCGGCCGCGCGCAGGACGCGTCGCCGTCGCCCGTGCCCTCGCCGTCCGCTGCCGCTTCCGCCGCTCCGGCGCCGGCGCTGATCGGGTTCACCGCGCGCGCACACGCGAACGCGACGTTCGTCATGGCGAACGCGACGTACAACGGCGTTGTCACGCTCGGGCTCGCGCAGCGCGCGAACCTGATCCGGGTCGACCTGCTCTCGTTCAAGGCCGACGCGCTTCCGATCCCGCCGGTCAGCGCGACGTTCATCATCGACCGCGGCACCAACACGGTGACGGTCTGGAGCGAGGCGACCAAGAAGTACCGCGTGC
>DATHLL010000583.1:0-8490 GCA_035488195.1 Candidatus Elarobacter sp.
CTGCCGCCGTGCGGGTTGAACAAGAACTCGGCGCGGACGTGGGTCGACATCTTCCAGCGCGGCGGCCAGCGGCTGTACGGCTTCTGCGCGCTTCGCTCACCGCACGATCTGCTGCAGCTCTGGTTCGCGAAGCCGGCCGGACAGCCGCACCCGCACTACGTGTACGTGGTGCTCACCGACCGCCTGACGAACACGAAGGCGCAGTCGAAGCTCGTCGTCGTTCCGTAGCGCGCGGCTACCACGGGGGCGCGGCTCCGAGCCGCTCCTCGTCGCGGACGCGCCGCAACACCGTGTCGAGGTCGTGCGGAACGATCGAGCCCAACAGGCGCGGACCGCTCGCCCCGGTGACGCGCGGCAACCCCGCGGCACGGCCGCGCAATGCGGTGTATCCCAGCACCGCGAACGCGATCGCTTCTTTGGCATCCGCGTTCACGCCGAACTCGTCGGAGAGCGCGACGCGCACGCCCCCCAGCCTCGAGCGCAGCCCGTCGATCAGCGACGGGTTGCGCGCGCCGCCGCCGCTCGCGATCACGAGCGTCGCGTGCGGCGCGACGGCTCGCATCGCGCCGGCGACCGTGTGGACGGTCAGCGCGGTCAGCGTCGCGACCGCGTCCGGGAACGTCAGCGCGTCGAGCTCGGTTCGCCAGCGCGCGATGAACGGCGCGCCGAACTCTTCGCGACCGGCCGTCTTCGGCAGCGGCCTCCTGAAATAGGGGTCGGCCAGCATCCGCTCCAACAGCGCGTCGCCGGCGGTTCCCGACGCGGCCAGCTCGCCGTTCGCGTCGTAGTGCTGCCCACCGTTCGTCCGCGCCGCGACGTACGTGTCGATCGGGAGGTTCGCCGGACCCGAATCGAAGGCGACTCCGTCCGGAAGCACCGTCATGTTGGCGATGCCGCCGAGGTTCAGCGCGACGCACGGCGCGTATCGCGCGAATAGCAGCGCGTCGACGAACGGAACGAGCGGCGCGCCGGTCCCGCCGGCGGCGGTGTCGGCCGAGCGGAAATCGTGGATCACCGTCGCGTTCGCACGTTCGCGGATGCGGAACGGGTCGCCGAGCTGCAGCGTGTGGTGCGCCGCGCCGTCGTGCGCGATCGTCACGCCGTGGGAGGCGACGGCGTCGAGCGTGGTCGCGCCCGCGACCGTCGCGGCCGCGTCGCCGAAGGCTTCGCCGATCGCGGCGTGGAGCGCGGAGATCTCGAGCGCTCCGGCCGGCGCCGGCGGATAGGCCGCCATGATGCGCGCGCGGAGCGTTTCGTCGAACGGCACCGTCGCGAACCGCTCGCACGTCACGTCGACGCCGTCACCGGCGGCGAGCACCTCGCAGATCGCGACGTCGATCCCGTCGAGCGACGTTCCGCTGATCAGGCCGGCGATCTTCATGCGCGGTCGAACGTTCTCACGGCGGCGTCGGCGACCGCGGCTCGGACGTCGCGCAGGTCGGTGCGGCCGTGGTGCACGTTGTTCGTCAGCAGCACGACGCTCAGGTCGCGCTCGGGGTCGACCCAGATCGACGTCCCCGTGAAGCCGGTGTGGCCGAAGGTCGCGCGCGACATCAGCGGGCCGCACGAGTTCTCGTCGTTCGTCTTGAGCGCCCAGCCCAGGCCGCGGCGGAGCACCGGGTCGAAGGCCTGTTCGCGGACCGCCTCGCGCGCGAGGTCGGCGTGAAGCGGTGTCGGGCGGCCGTGCAGCGCGGCGAGGTACCATTCGCCGAGGAGCGCGACGTCGCGCGCGTCGCCGAACAGGCCCGCGTGGCCGGCGGCACCGCCCATCAGGTACGCTTTCTCGTCGTGCACGTCGCCCTGCACGCTGCCGCGCCAGGCGTCCGTCTCGGTCGCGGGGATCGCGGTTCGTTCTCGGCCGTGCACCGCGTACGACGTGGAGCGCGTGCCCAGTTCGCACAGCACGGTCTCGACCGTCGTCGCGAGCGAGCCGCGACCGGCGGCGCGCGAGAGGATCGTGCCGAGCGCGATGAAGCCGAGATCGCTGTAGACCACGCGCATTCCGGGCGGCTCGGCGAGCGGTTCGGTCAACGCGAACGTCTCGACGTTCTTGTCGAGCAGGGTCCGGTAGTCCGCGCCGCTCTTGAAGCCCGCGTCGTGCGCGAGGATGCGGCGCAGCGTGATCGCTTCGTGCGCGGTGCCGCGCCATTCGGGGACGAGGGTCGTGAGCGGCTCGTCGAGCGGCAGCGCGCCGCGCGCGACCGCGGTCAGCGCGACCGTTGTGACGAAGACTTTCGTGATCGAGGCGATGTCGAAGCGCGTGTCGGCGTAGCACGGGAGCGAGGGGCCGTCGTCGCGCGTGCGGCCGAACGCGCGCTCGTGCACGAGGCGGCCGCGGTGCTCGACGCGGACGACGGCCGCGCTGAAGCGAACGCCCAGCGCGGCGCGGATCGCGTCGTCGATCGTGCTAGGCAGCGCCGCTGGCGGTCAGGCGAACGGGGAGCGTGCCGCGCACCTCGGCGCGGCCGGAGATCACGTCGGCGCAACCCTCCAGCGAGATGATCTGGCCGCCGTAGATGCAGACGATCCGCTTCGCCTGCGGCCAGAGCAGCGCGTCGTACGGCGAGCGCGCCGAGACGATCAGCGCGTCGGGCGCGAGCGCGAGGATCCGCTGCACGGCGTCGTCCTGACCCGCATACAAGTGCGCGTCGCGCGTGACGATCACGAACTCGCGGTCGCCGAGGGCGGGGATGTGCTCGAGCAGCAGGTCGATGTCCTCGGCCGCGGGCTCCAGCGGGACGCGCATCACCTCGCTCTTCCAGCCGCGGCGCCGCAGCGCCGAGCTGAGCGAGGGCAGCTCGTCGTTCCGCTTCCGCTCGCCGGAGGTCGCGGCGTTGTCGACGACCGTCCCCTCGAACGAGATCACGGTCACCGGCTTCCCCGCGCGCAGCCGCGGGTCGCCGCGCAGCACGGTGACGGCGCGGCGCGCCGCGTCGAGCGGCCAGGCGTCGTCGACGCCGTCGGGGAGGACCGGCGGTTTCGCCAGCCGTTCGCGCAACGTCGAGACGCGCGCGTAGGCTTCTTGCAGGCGGGCGAGCGGGATCTCGCCGTCGCGCACCGCCGCGGCGATCGCCTCGGCCGCTTCCCGCGCGAGCTCGAGCTTGTGGCTGATCAGCAGCAGATCCGCGCCGGCCTTCAGCGCTTCCACCGCACCGCGCACGGTTCCGATCGTGCCGGCGATCGCGTCCATCTCGAGGCAGTCGGTCGCCACGATCCCGTCGTAGCCGAGTTCGCCGCGCAGCAGGCCGGTCAGCACGTCGTGCGAGATCGTCGCCGGGCGGTCGGGGTCGAACGCTTCGATCACCACGTGCGCGGTGATCACGATCGAGGCCGCGCGGTCGGCGATCGCGCGCTGGAACGGGACCAGGTCGCGCGAGCGCAGCGTCTCGGCGTCCGCCGTCACGCGCGGCAGCGCGACGTGCGAGTCCTCGGCGGTCGAGCCGTGGCCCGGGAAGTGCTTCACCGTCGCCGCGACGCCCGCGCGCTCGAGGCCGTGCGCGAACGCGCCGGCGAACGCGCCGACCCGCTCGGGGTCGTCGCCGTACGCGCGCGTCGCGACGACGACGCTGCGCGGCTGCAGCGACAGGTCGGCGACCGGCGCCAGGTCGACATTGATCCCCAGCCGGGCCAGATCGCGACCGAGCAGCGTCCCCAGCTTCTCGGCGAGGCCGACGTCGCCGGTCGCGCCGACCGCCATCGCCGAGGGCAGCGCGGCGACGCCGCGCTGGATCCGCTCGACGCGACCGCCCTCCTGGTCGACGGTGATCAGCGGCGGCGGCGAGGAGATCGTGCGCAGCGCGCCGACCAGCTCGCGGAGCTCGTCCGTCGTGCCGACGTTGCGGGCGAACAGGATCAGCGCGCCGGGTCCGAACGCGCGGAGCGCCTCGAGCGGGGCCGTCTCGGGGGTCGTGCCGGTGAAACCGACTCCGAACACGCCGCGCGCAAGCGCCGCCGGATCAGCGGGAAGGGTCATCGCGGCTCGCTTCGACGCGGGCGGCGCTCAGTGCTTCACGAGCTTGATGATCTGCGCGATCATCTTGCCGGCGGTCTTCGAGATGAAGATCCGCACGCGCGATCCCTTCGAGACGTCGGTCAGCGTGTGATAGCCCGGGTCGTCCGACTGCACGCTGGTCGTCGGCATCGTCGTCACGTCGACGCGGCCCTGGTTCGTCGACTCGACCGTCACGATCCCCTTCGCATAGTCGACGTTCGTCACGCGCCCCTCGATCACGCCGCCGTCGCGCGGCTGCGGGGCGCTCGCCGCGACCGTCGCGGAAGGCGCGGGGGACGGGGCGGCCGCGGCGACCGTGGGAACACCGAAAAGACCGGCGAGGAAAGCGGCGACGACGACCCGGAGCATGACCCTGGGATAACGCATAGACTTCCTCGGTTCGTTCCCTCGCGACGTGCGACCGGCGATCCGCTCGCCGAGTCAGTCTTCCCCGATCGTCCCGACCGAGCGCAGATACGCTTCACGGGCATCGCGCTCGCCCGCTTTGACGCGCGCGCGCGCCGCGCGAGCGGCCACGATCGTCTCGTCGTTCGGCGTATTCCCGCCCAGCACCGCGCGAAGCGCGATCAGCGCTTCGTCCGCGGCGCGGGCGCCGAGCGCCTCGAGCGCGCGGTAGAACGGCTGCGCGCGCGGATCGTTCGAGCGCTCGCGCAGCGCCGCGGCGATCGCGTCGGCCTTGCCGGGCTTGCCGTCGAGGAGGTAGCCGTCGAGAGGGTGCAGTTCCACGCGATGCGATTCGCGCTGCGTTCGCTCGCGCTTGCAACGGCCGCCGGCGTCCTGGGCGCGGCGCCGCCGCCCGATCCGCTCGCCGCGCTGACGGCGCTGGCGGCCGCGAACGGGCACGCCGCCGGCGTCCATCTGCGCGCGACCGGGACGCGCGTGGTCGAAGGCCGGACCGTCACGGTCGCGGTCGACCAGCTCGGGACGCGGCGGCTGGTGCGGCACTGCGTGAACGAGGTCTGCGGCGGGACGTGGTTCGACGGCGAGCGCGAATGGACGTACGGCCTCAACGAGGTCGTGCTCCCCGAGGAGGCCGACGAGGCGACGCTGATCGACCGGACGCTCGGCGCGATCGTCTCGTACGCCTTCGCCGAGCCGGCGTTCCGCGCCGGCGGCGGGAGCGTCTCGCGCGACCCGCAGGGCCGCTGGCACGTCCGCGCCCGCGACGGCGTCGAGCTGGTGGCGACCGTCGATCCGGCCGCGCAGGCCGTCCGCCGCGTTCAGACGGCGAACGGCGTCACCGTCGGCGAGTACGGCCGCGAGACGCGGGCCGGCGGCGCGACCTTCGCCCTCGACCGGACCGGGCCGTTCGAGCCCGGGCCGCTCGACCAGGTGAGCGCGGTCGCGGGACCGGTCGGGCCGCCGGCGGGCGTCATGGCGGCGGTCGGCTCCGACGCGCCCGTCCGGCTCGGCGCCGAGCCGATTCCGATCGTTCCGTGCACCATCGGCGGTCGCGCTGTCCGGTGCCTGCTCGACACCGGCGCGACGCCGAGCGCGGTCACGCTGCCGGTCGCCGAGGCGCTCAACCAGGAGCCGCACGGCGAGCTGGAGATCTCCGGGCTCGGCCGGTTCGCGACGGGGTTCATCGAGGCCGGGCCGCTCGCGGTCGGGGCGGCGCGGTTCGAGCGCGCGCGGTTCGCCGTGATCCCGCCCTCGAACGCCGCCCGTTTCGACGTCGTGGTGGGGAGCGATCTGCTGGGCCGCGTCCGGCTCGTCCTCGACCGCGCCCGCGGGACGGCGCGGCTGCTGCCGGCGGGCGGTCCCGCGCCGGTCGGGACAGCGGTCCGGCTCAGCTTCCACAACGGCTCGCCGCTCGTCGCCGCGATGCTGGGGCCGCAGGGGACGCGGGCGCTGCTCGACACCGGCGACCAGGCGGCGCTCTCGCTCGGTTACGCCGCGTTCCGCGAAGGCCCGCAGTGGCCGGTGATCGAGCGCGGCAGCGCCGTCGGGGTCGCCGGCGCCGACGACACCTTCACCGTCGCGATCCCGGAGGTCCGGCTGGGCGGGCTCGCGCTCGGGACGACCCGCGCGACGGTCCGGCGGACGCAGACCGTGCCGCACGCGGGGATCGGCTTGTGGGACCGCTTCGTCCTCGACCTCGACGAAGAAGCCGAGCGAATATCGTTTAGCCCCCGTTGAAGAGGGGGACGAAGGTCCCGTACGGGATAGGACTTCCCGGGACGGAGCCTTTGGATGGACCCCCTTCGCGCGCTCGTCGAACGCCTCGACACGGACGATCCCGCCACCGCGGCACACGGCAGGACGGTCGCGCATTGGTGCTCGCGGATCGCCTCGCAGCTCCGGCTGGCCCGCGACGAGCACAACTGGATCGTCCGCTCCGCCCAGCTCCACGACGTCGGAAAGCTCTGCATCCCGGACGAGATCCTGCGCGCGCCGCGTGCGCTGCGCCCGGCCGAGCGAGAGCTGGTGGCCCGGCACGTGACCGAAGGCGAGCGGATCCTGGGCGAGTACGGCCTGCTCGAGTACCGCGACGCGGTCCGCCACCACCACGAGCGGTTCGACGGCCGGGGATACCCGGACGGGCTGCGCTGCGATGCGATCCCGCTCGCCGCGCGGATCGTCGCGGTCGCCGACGCCTACGACGCGATGACCGGGCAGCGGCCGTACCGCTTCCCGATGACCCCCGACCGCGCGCTGCTCGAGATCGAGCGCTGCCGCGGGAGCCAGTTCGACCCGGCCGTCGTCGAGGTGATGCTGGCCGTGGTCGGGGACGCGCTCAGACCGGTCGCGGTCTGAGGCTCCGCGGGCCTAGTCGAGGTCGGCTTCGAGCGCCTCGGCGGTCCGCTGCATGACCTTCGCCAGCAGCGCGATCGCGCCGGCACGGTTCGTGTTCAGCAGCATGTACTGCATCCGGTCGTTCGGATGCAGGACGACGAAGACGCCTTTGCTGCCTTGCGTGATCGACTTCAGGATCCGGTCGATGAACGCTCGGTCCTCGTCGTCGAGTTGAACCGCGCCGCCCTCTTCCTTGAGAAGGTCGCGGAGGAACGTGTCGAGATTCTCAGGGCAATCCATTTGCGCGAAAAAACCCTCGTGCGGATACGAGCGTCGTCTGATTAGGAATATCGGCCGAAGCCGGGCAAACTGAAGGCCGTTCGTCAAGACTCCGTAATCTCGGCGCGGCGCAGCCGGATACCGGAACCAACGCATCGGCGGCGCACGCGGTTCCCGGCGCCGGAACGGCGGAGCGAGGCGGCGAACGCCGCGCAAGCGCTCGCACGCCCGAAGGAGGCTCGTACGTTCAAGGGATTTCGCGCGTTCATCGCGCGCGGCAACGTGATCGATCTGGCGGTCGCCGTCGTGCTCGGCGCGGCGTTCACCGCGGTCGTGAACGCGCTCGTCAAGGACCTCATCACGCCGCTGATCGCCGCTCTGTTCGGGAAGCCCGATTTCTCGCGGCTCGGCTTCACGCTCAACAAGTCGCACTTCCCGGTCGGCGACTTCGTCAACGCCCTCATCACGTTCATGCTCGACGCGGCGGTGATCTACTACCTGATCGTCGTCCCGCTGCGGATGGCGCTGGAGCGGTTCGAGAAACCGGCCGAGCCGGTGCTCGCGCAAAAGACGTGCCCCGAGTGCCTGAGCGAGATCCCGCAGGACGCGCGCCGCTGCAAGTACTGCACCGCCGTGCTGCGATGAATCTGCGCTGCGACGCCGTCGTGCTCGGCGCGGGCGCGGCCGGGCTCGCCGCCGCGCGCGTCCTCTCGCAGGCCGGTTGCTCGGCGATCGTGCTCGAGGCGCGCGACCGCGTCGGCGGGCGCATCTACACGCGCGAGGACGCGGGGCTCCCAGTACCGATCGATCTGGGCGGCGAGTTCATCCACGGCGCGACCGAGATCAGCTTCGCGCTGCTTCGCAGCGCGGGGACCGTCGCGGTCGACACCGCCGGAGACTCGTACGCGCTCGAGGACGGGGAGCTGCGCGACCGGGGCGATCCGTTCGCGGCGGTGCAGCGCGTGATGAAGCGCGCGCGCGACCTGCCCGAGGACGTGAGCATCGAGGAGTTCCTGCGCGGTCTGCCCGACGACCTCGACGACGTCGAGCGCGTTCGGCGCAACGTGCGGATGATGGTCGAAGGCTTCGACGCTGCCGATCCGCGCCGTGCCAGCACGCGCGCGCTCGCCGAGGAGTGGGGCGGGGGCGAGAACGGCCAAACCTCCGAGCAGTTCCGGCCGGTCGGCGGGTACGGGCCGCTACTGCGCGCGCTGCTCGGCGCACTCGATCCGGCGCGCGTGCACGTGCGGCTGGCGACCGCGGTGCATGCGGTGCGGCGCATCGCGGCTTCGGACGGTGAGCCCGACCGGGTCGTGGTCGAGGCGACCACGTGCACCGGCGAGGCGCTGAGCGTCCGCGCGCGCGCGGCGGTCGTGACGCTGCCGGTCGGCGTTCTGCAGGCGAACGACGTGCGCTTCGAGCCGGAGCTGCCGCAGCGCACGCGCGCAGCGCTCGAGCGGATC
>DATHLL010000584.1:0-2543 GCA_035488195.1 Candidatus Elarobacter sp.
GCCGCCTCCGGTCTCCGGCGCGGGATGGTGCTCCATGAGATCGATGATCTCGCGCGGCGTCGCGGTCGCCGTGCCGAGCTTCTCGACGACCGCGCCGGCGGCGAAGTTCGCGAGCTGCGTCGCGGTCTCGGGCGCGATCCCTGCGGCGAGCGCGAGCGTGAGCACCGCGACGACCGTGTCGCCCGCGCCGCTGACGTCGTACACCGTGCGCGCGACCGCGGGCACGTCGAAGCGCGCCCCGTCCGCGCCGAACAGCGACATCCCGTGCTCGCCGCGCGTGATCAGCACGTAGCGGCACGCGAGCATCTCGAGCAGCGCGCGGCCGGCGCGCTCGAGCGACGCGTCGTCGCCGATCGCGATCCCGCTCGCGCGCGAGGCTTCGCCGGCGTTCGGCGCGATGCACGTGACGCCGGCGAACAGCGCGACGTTCGCCGGCTTCGGGTCGGCGACGACGACCGGCGCGCCGAGCGCGGCCTCGACGATCTCGCGGTGCAGGAAGCCCTTGGCGTAGTCGCTGAGCACGACCGCGTCGGCGTCGCGGACCGCGTTCCGAACCCGCTCGGCGACCTGCGCGCGGTCGCCCTCGCGTAGCGCCGCGGTCGACTCCCAGTCGGCGCGGACGACCTGCTGGTTGTGCGCGACGACGCGCGTCTTCCGCGTCGTCGGGCGGTCGCGCAGCGTGACCAGCCCGCGCGCGTCGACGCCGAGGTCGTCGAACATCGCGCGCAGCCGCGCGCCTTCGGCGTCGTCGCCGATCCCGCCGACGAACGCGACCCGCGCGCCGAGCGCGCGAAGGTTGCTCGCGACGTTCCCCGCGCCGCCGAGCGTGAAGGTGTGCTCGCGCACCGCGACGACCGGGACCGGTGCCTCCGGCGAGATCCGCGAGACGTCGCCCCAGATCCATTCGTCGATCATCACGTCGCCGATCACGACGACGCGCCGCCCCGACATCCGCGCGAGCAGCTCCGCCGCGCGCGGCGCCGCGATCAGCTCAGCCACCGCGCGTTCCCTGCTCCACGACGTCACCCTGAGCTTGTCGAAGGGTGCGCCGCGCGACGATCCACTCGACGGCTTCCATCACATCGCGCGCGCGAAAATCCGGTTCCGGCCCGTCGTACGGATACGGGCCCGGCAGCAAGACGCCGGGGATGCCGACGGCGTGCCCGAGCGCGACGTCGCTGCCGCGGTCGCCGACGACCGCCCCGCCGTCGAGCGTGAGCCCGTGCTCCGCGACGGCCTGCCGGATCATCCCCGGCGAGGGCTTGCGGCAGACGCAGTCCTCGTCGTAGTGCGGGCACCAGTACCAGCCGTCGATCGCGACGCCGTCGTTCGCGAGCCGGCGCGCGATCTCGGCGTTCACCGCGCGCACCGCGTCCTCGCCGAAATACCCGCGCGCGACGCCGGACTGGTTCGAGACGACGATCGCCGCGTAGCCGCGCTCGCGCAGCAGGCGCAGCGCGCCGGCGACGCGCGGCAGGACCACGACGCCGCTCGGGTCGTCGAGAAAGCCGCGTTCCTCGATGATCGTCCCGTCGCGGTCGAGGAACACCGCCGGCCGCGTCACGCGAAGATGAGCTCTTGCTCGACGAGATCGCAGATGATGTGGCCCATCGTGATGTGGACCTCTTGCACGATCGCGCTGTAGCCGTCGGGGCCGATCAGCGCGAGGTCGGCGACGTCGGCGACCGGGCCGCCGCCGTTCCCGCTGAACGCGACGGTCGTCGCGCCGGCGCGCTTCGCCGCCTCGAGTCCGCGCACGACGTTCTTGGACGTTCCGCTGGTGGTGATGCCGACGACGACGTCGCCCGGTTTCGCGAGTGCTTCGACCATTCGCGCGAAGAGCTGCTCGTAGCCGAAGTCGTTCGAGATCGCGGTCACCGCCGATGTGTTCACGGTCAGCGCTTCCGACGGATAGCCGCGCCGCTCGCGCAGGAAGCGCCCGCTGAACTCCGCCGCGAGATGCTGCGCGTCGGCGGCGCTTCCGCCGTTCCCGAACCACAGCACCTTGTTGCCGGCGCGGAACGCCGAGACCATCGCGGCGACGATCGCGCGCACTTGCTCCGCGTAGTGCGGCTTCTCGAGCTGGCCCTTGCGATCGTTCAGCAGCTCGGCGAACGTGCGGCGGCCTTCGATCACGGTTCGATCCAAAACAGCTCCTGACCGAGCGAGACCAACTCGCCGTTCTCCACCAAGACGTTGGCGACGATGCCGGCGAACTCGCTGTTGATCTCGTTCATCAGCTTCATCGCCTCGAGGATGCACAGGGTGTCGCCGACCTGTACCCGGCTACCGACCTCGACGAACGGGTCGGCCCCGGGCGCCGACGCGCGGTAGAAGACGCCGACCACCGGCGCGGTCACCTTGCGGACGTTCGGGCCGGCGCCGCGCGGAGCAGCGGGGATCTCGCCTCCGCCGGGCACGGCCCCCGGCGCCCCGGCGTTCGCGGCGGCGGCCGCCGCGGGCGCGGCGTAGACGACCGGTCCCGGCGCGTGCGCGGCGGGGTCGCGCCGCACGATCTCGATCTCGGAGTCGCCGGTCCGGAC
>DATHLL010000585.1:0-6962 GCA_035488195.1 Candidatus Elarobacter sp.
AGACCGGCGCGCTGCCGCCCGGGCGCGACGTCGTGCGCGTCCGGATGCCGGCCGCGACCGTCCCGGTCACGATCGGCGAGGGCGTCTACGCGATGTCGCAGCCGCCGCCGCGGTTCCTCGGCATCGTGCCGCGCACGGAGGCGGCCGCCGCGCTGCGGCTGCGCGAGGACGACCTCTACCCCGGCACGACGCCGCAGACCGTCAGCACGGGGACGCCGCAACTGATGGTCCCGCTCGCCTCGCGCGACGCGCTCGACCGCGCCGATCCCGACCGCCGCGCGCTCTTCCCGCGCGAGCGCGAGTGGCTCTCGGTGCACGTCTTCGCACGGGGCGAGGGCGACGCCGCGCTGGTCGCGCGCCACTTCGCCGACGTCGGCGACGTCCTCGAGGACCCGTTCACCGGCTCGGCGACCGGCGCGATGGCCGGCTACTGCGCGCGCTACGGGATCGTGCGCGAGCGCGCGTACGCGGTGCGGCAGGGGATGCACGTCCACCGCCCGGGCCGCGCCGAGGTCGAGGTCGGCGGCGACCCGCCCGACGCGATCGGCCGGATCACCGTCGCCGGCCCGGCGGTCACCGTCATGCGCGCGACGATGACGCTGCCGTAGCGGGCGGCAACCTTCGCGAGTCGGCTACTGTTCGTAAGTAGCGACATGGCCAGCGACACCCGGACCACCCGCTCCCTCGCCCGCGTCATCCCCGCGACGGCGACGCTCGAGGGCGGCGGCTTCCTCGTCCACCGCCCGATCCCGGCCCGCGGGCTCGAGCAGGTCGACCCCTTCCTCTTGCTCGACGAGATGGGGCCGATGGACCACGGCCCGGGCGAGGCCGAAGGCGCGCCGGACCACCCGCACAAGGGCTTCGAGCTGATCACGTACCTGATCGCGGGCGAGATGGAGCACCTGGACTCGCACGGCAACCACGGGCTGCTGAAGGCCGGCGACGCGCAGTACATGCTCGGCGGCACGGGGCTCGTGCACTCGGAGATGCCGAGCGAGGAGTTCCAGCGCACCGGCGGGCACCGCCACGGCTTCCAGATCTGGGTGAACCTGTCGAAGGCCGACAAGGCGCTGGCGCCCGCGTACAAGGACGTCCCGTCCTCGTCGATCCCGGTCGCGCACCCCTCCGAGGGCGTGACGGCCCGCGTCCTCGCCGGCGAGGCGTTCGGCGCGAGCGGCCCGGTCCACACGATCACGCCGTGGTCGTACGTCCACGTGACCCTCGCCTCGGGCGCGCGGGTCGAGCAACCCGTCCCGCGCGGCTGGACCGCGACCGCGTACGTCTTCGGCGGCGTCGGACAGATCGGCGCGCGAGAAGTGTGCCGCGGCGACTACGCCGTCTTCGCCGACGACGGCGAGTCGATCGGGCTGACGAACACCGGCACCGAACCGCTCGACGCGCTGCTCCTGTGCGCGCGCCCGATCGACGAGCCGATGGTCCGCTACGGCCCCTTCGTGATGAACACGATCGACGAGATCCAGCGCGCCTTCGAAGACTTCCGCGCCGGCCGCTTCGGCGAGATCAAACCCGTCGTCGCCGGCTAACGCTCGGGATACGGTTCGCGGAGGCGCCGCTCGAACGTGCGCATCGCTTCCGTGAACCGCTTGGCGAAGACGCCGGCGCCTTCGCGCAGCATGAATGCGCGCACCGCATCGAGGTCGATTTCCTCTGACCGGGCAACGCCGGCCGCGGCGCTCAACGCCGAGAAATCGTCCCACGCCGCGAACTTGAGCAATCGGTCCTTCACCACCGCCGTCGGAGCGATGATCCGAACCGACTCTTCGCCGCGCTGGACCGTCGGATGTCGTCGACGGAGTCGTTCCCGATCCGCAGCGGCCCGGCCGGAAACTCCACCGTGAAGTGCGAAACGTCGTGGAAGAACATCGCGTTGCGCAGCGCATAGCCGAGCGATTCGAGCGCGGTGCGTGCGGCTGCGGCGTCCTCACTACCGAAGGTAAGGACAAAGTCCAGATCTTCCGATTGGTAGACGCTCGGCGCGTAGAACGTCGCCGCGCTTCCGCCGCACAGCACGGCGTCGACGTTCGCCGCGGCGAGCGCCGTTCCGACGGCGAAAGCGACGTCACGCAGCGTCGCGTCCGGTGCGATCACGAGGCTTTCCCCGCCGGCGCGGCCGCCGGCGCTCGCCCTCGAGCGCGCCGCGCAAGTCCGGAAGCGTGTCGAGAAGCCGTAAGGCCAGAGCGCGAAGCTCGTCTGCAGCGATCCATTGCGCATTCACCATCACGCGCCGCTGGTTGCCCGACAAGCGGGTCGCGACGATTCCCTGGCGCTCCAGGTCATCGACGATCCGTTGCACCGTGACGAGCGGCGTTCCGCTCAGCCGCGCGATCTCGCGCGGATACGTATCCCGAAGGGCGATGGTCGCGACCACGACACGCGTCCGCACCTCGCTGCCGAAAACCTTGAAGCCGGCGGTCATCCCGAACGATTGTACCACAAAAGTGGGTCAGTTGACCCGGTTTTGTAGTCGACCGACTATCTTGACGTAGTCACATGACCATGTCGACGTAGTCGCAGTAGAAGCGCGCTCACACAGTATGACAGCGAGGTATCCGACGGGACTCGAACATTTGTTCGGGTAGTCGAGTCTCGATGCCCGACGAGTACGCCGAGCTCCACTGCTGGTCGAACTTCAGCTTCCTCGAGGGTGCCGCGCATCCGGAGGAGCTGGTCGAGCACGGCGTTCGGCTGGGACTGCGGGGGATCGCGCTGACCGACCGGGACGGGCTCTACGGCGCCGTCCGGTTCGCCAAGGCGGCCGTCCCGCACGCCGGGTTCGCCGCGCTCTGCGGCGCCGAGCTCACGTTCGAGCCGGACGCTGCCGAGCCGATCCGGCGTCATCGTGAGCCTGTCGAACGACGGCCGGCGCGCGCCGCCAAGGACGTCCCGACCGACACGCCGCGGATCGTCCTGATCGCCGCCGACAAGACCGGCTACGGCAACCTCGCCCGCGCGATCTCGGCCGCCCAGATGCGCGGGCGCAAGCGCGACGCGCGCCTGCGGCTCGAGGATCTGGAGGGCCGGACCGCCGGGCTGATCGCGCTCTCGGGCGGCCGCAACGGGCTGGTCGAGAAGGCGCTGCTGCGGCGCGACGGCGCGGGCGCGGTCGCGATCGGGGCGCGGCTGCGCGATCTCTTCCCCGGGCGCTTCTACCTCGAGCTGCAGCACCACATGCGGCCGGAAGACCCGGCGCTGATCCGCGCGATGGTCCGGCTCGCGGGAAAGCTCGACGTCCCGTACGTCGCGACCAACGGCGTCGCGTACGCGGTGCGCGAGGACGCGCGGCTCTGCGACGTGCTCACCTGCGTGAAGTACACGAGCTCGCTGCAGGACGCCGGGACGCTGCTCCGCCCGAACCACGAGCACTTCCTCAAGTCGCCGGAGCGGATGGCACGGCTCTTCGCCGAGTTTCCGCTCGCGATCCGGAACACCGTCGCGATCGCCGAGCAGTGCGCGTTCCGGCTCGACAAGCTGCACGGCGAGTTCCCGCTCTTCCCGGTCCCCGACGGGGAGAGCTCGGCGCACTCCTATCTGCGCACGCTGGTGTACGAAGGCGCGAAGACGCGCTACGCGCAGCCGCTCGATCCGAAGGTCGAGCGCCAGCTCGAGTACGAGCTCGGGATCATCGCGCGGATGGACCTCGCCGGCTACTTCCTGGTCGTGTGGGACATCGCGAACGCGGCGAAACGGCTCGGCGTGCTCGCGCAAGGGCGCGGCTCGGCGGCGAACTCTGCGGTCTGCTACGCGCTCGGGATCACCGCGGTCGACCCGATCGCGGGGCAGCTGCTCTTCGAGCGCTTCTTGTCGGAAGAGCGCGGCGAGGTCCCCGACATCGACATCGACTTCGCGCACCAAGATCGCGAGAAGGTGATCCAGTACGTCTACGAGCGCTACGGACGCGAGCACGCCGCGATGGCGGCCGAGGTGATCACCTATCGCACGCGCTCCGCGATCCGCGACGTCGGGAAGGCGCTCGGGCTCACGCTCGGCCAAGTCGAGGCGATCGTCACCGAGTACGACGCGCGCGAGTCGCTCGCCGGCGCCGTCGGCGCGCCGCACGCCGAAGCGCACACGCTGCCGAGCTCGGTCGTGAAGCGCCGCGACCTGGACACCGCCCATCGACAAGCTCGGGGTGACGAGGAAGTCGCCCGGACGCGCGCGCTCTACGGCTTCAAGGCGAAGGACTTCGGCGCCGATCCGGACGCGCACATGCGCGGCCCGGTCGGCGGCGAGCTCGGCGCGCTGCTGATGGAGATCTGCCGGCGCATCGACGGCTTCCCGCGCCACATGGGGATCCACAGCGGCGGGATGGTGATCACGCGCTCGCCGCTGATCGAGGTCGCGCCGGTCGAGTGGGCGACGATGCGCGACCGCACGATCGTGCAGTGGGACAAGGACGACCTCTCCGACTTAGGTCTCATCAAGATCGACCTGCTCGGCCTCGGGATGCTCTCGCTGCTGCGCGACGCGTTCTCGCTCTACGCGCGCCGGTATCCCGAGAAGCGACCTTTGTCGCTCAACGACATCCCGCCCGACGACCGCCCGACGTACGAGATGCTGCAGCGCGCCGACTCGATCGGCGTCTTCCAGGTCGAGTCGCGCGCGCAGATGTCGATGCTCCCGCGGCTGCGGCCGGCGTGCTTCTACGACATCGTCATGCAGGTCGCGATCATCCGCCCGGGGCCGATCCAAGGCGACATGATCCATCCGTTCTTGCGCCGCCGCAACGGGCAAGAGCCGGTCACGTACCCGCATCCGAAGCTCGAGCCGATCCTGAAACGGACGCTCGGCGTCCCGCTCTTCCAAGAGCAAGGGATGCGGATGGCGATGGAAGCCGCCGGATTTTCGGCCGGAGAAGCCGATCGCTTGAGGCGCGCGATGGGGCACAAGCGCTCGCGCGAGCGGATGCACGAGCTTTATCCACGGCTTGTGGAAGGAATGGTGCATAACGGGATCCCGCGCGAGGGTGCCGACAAGCTCTACCACATGCTCGAAGGCTTCGCCGACTACGGGTTTCCGGAGTCGCACGCGGCCTCGTTCGCACTGCTCGCCTACGCGTCGGCGTATCTCAAATGCCACGAACCGGCCATTTTCTGCGCGGCGATCCTGAACGTGCAGCCGATGGGGTTCTACTCGACCGAGGTGCTGGTGAACGACGCGCGCCGTCACGGCGTCGTCGTGAAACCGATCACCGTGAACGAGAGCGAGTGGTGGAGCTTCGTCGACGCCGACGGCGCGCTGCGGCTCGGCTTCCATCTCACGCGCGGGATGGGGACGGTCCAGCGCGCGCGCCTCGAGCGTACGCTCGCGTACGGCGAGGACGGCTCGGCGCCGCACGAGTTCGAGGATCTCGTCGAGTTCGCGCGCCGCACCGGGCTCGACCGCGAGGCGCTGGAGAGCCTCGCGGTCGCGGAGGCGTTCGCACCATGGTACGCGACGGCGCGCGAAGCGGTCTGGGCGCTGCGCGGGCTCGACGAGCGCGAGGCGCGCGGCGAACTCGGCCGCGCGATGGAGATCGAGAACGAGCCGCAGCCCGCGCTGCTGCCGCTCACGCCGATCGAGCGCACGACGCTGGAGATCCACGCGACCGGCGTGAGCGCGGTGCAGCCGATCGCGCACGTGCGCCGGTTCCTCGACGCGCAGAACGTCCTCGCCGCGAACCGGCTCGCCGCGATGCCGAAGAACCTCGTCTGCAAGGTCGGCGGCCTCGTGATCACGCGCCAGCGCCCCGGCACCGCGAAAGGCTTCGTCTTCCTGACGCTCGAGGACGAGACCGGGCTGGTGAACGTGATCGTGCGCCCCGACGTCTACGAGCGCAACCGCCGCACGATCCGCATCTCGCAGTGCCTGATCGTCGAAGGCGTGCTGCAGAAAGACCAAGGCTGCGTCGACGTCATCATGAAGCGCTGCTGGACGCTCGACGCGCACGGTGCCGCCGAGAAGGTGCGGGCGCGCAACTTTCACTAGAACACCGCATGCGCAGCGTCATCCGGGCCGGCGCGCTCGTGCTCGCGGCCGCGCTCGCGGGCTGCGCGGCGCTCCGCGACGCGACGCATCCGGTGTTCATCAGCGGGAAGAACGCGCAGGTCTGGATCGACGACGACGACGCCGCGCTGATCGCGGCCCGCCATCCCGGCCTGAACGTCGGCCCGGCGCGGTGCCCGTACCTGCTCGACGTCAGCGGCAGCCGCACTGCGCGCTGCACGATCCCGGTCGGCGGCACGGAGCTGCGCGTCGACGTCGCGCACGATCCCGATTGGGAGCTGCGTGACGTCGACGCGCTGGTCGTCCGCGCCGACGCCGAGCGCGAGGTCGCCGACGAGCTCACCATGCGGTACGCGATCCCGTTCACCGTGCGCTGCGGCGGTCCGGAGGTGCGGGTGGTCCCCGTGCACGAGCACTTCACGTGCGCCGTCGACGCGCCCGTCGAAATCTACGTGAACCGCATCAAGGTCGACACGACCGGCCTGGACGGCGCCTTCGTGCCCGTCCCGCTGAAGAGCGCCGGCTCTCGCATCGAGCGCATGCTCGGCCGCGAAGCCGTGGAGCGCACCACCGGCGGGATCACGCTCTCCGGACCGCTCGTCGAACGCTACGCCCGCGCGACGGCCGGGGGACGCCGGCACGCCGAGCTCGTTCGCCGCGGCCTCCTCGGCGCCGCGCACTGTCCCGCGCGCATCGTCCTGTCCGGGACGAACCACGCGAGCTGCACGGTGCAGGCCGGTGGAGCGGTGCTACGTTACGATCTCCGATTCGACGAAGGACGCGGTCTGGTGATCGACGATCCCGAGATCCTGGTCGTGCCCGAGATGCGCGAGCTCGCGCAGCGGTACTTCGCGTTCCGCGAACGCGCGCGCGGTCCGCGCGCGATCTCGGTCGACTGCGGAAAACAGGCGGTCGTCGTCGTCGAGCCGGGCGGGTGGCTGCCGTGCACGGCGGTCGTG
>DATHLL010000586.1:0-3128 GCA_035488195.1 Candidatus Elarobacter sp.
GCTGCGCGTCGTCAAAGGCAAAGGGAACAAGGATCGCTACGTCCCGCTCACCCCCGAGGCGACGCAGGCCGTCCGCGACTACCTCGCGCTCCGCCCGGCGGTCACCGTCGCCGCGCTCTTCGTCGGTCGCGGCGACCGGCGGCTCTCGGCGCCGGCGGTCTACAAGATCGTCCGGCAGTACATGGCGATTGCGGGGATCACCGAGTACGCCTCGCCGCACACCTGGCGCCACACGGTCGCCACGCTGATGCGCGAGCGCGGCGCCGACCTGCTGTTCCTCAAAGAGTTCCTCGGCCACGAGTCGACCGCGAC
Organism: Candidatus Elarobacter sp.; assembly: GCA_035488195.1. Classification (GTDB taxonomy): domain Bacteria; phylum Vulcanimicrobiota; class Vulcanimicrobiia; order Vulcanimicrobiales; family Vulcanimicrobiaceae; genus Vulcanimicrobium. Next base: position 313 of record DATHLL010000586.1, read on the forward strand.
GACCGAGATCTACACGAAGCTCGCGCGCGAGCGCCTGCGCACGGAGTTCGATCAGTATCACCCGCGCGAGGACGTCTGACGACGTCCTCGCCGGGCTTCTAGGCGATCGCCGTCAGACGCGGGCGCCGCGTCCGGTCATCAGGTTGTACACCAGCAGAATCAGCGCGATCACCAGCAGCAGATGGATGAGCCCTCCGCCGAAGTGGATCACGAACCCGCCGAGTAGCCACACGATGAACAAAACGACGATGATTGCCCAGAGCAGTCCAGCCATGTAGGTTCCTCCCTTTCGGAGCGAGGCTTGCCCGGTGAGGGAGCGTTCTAATCAGCGCGGCGGCCGGGGCAGCGAGTGTGACGGAGGTCGCGCTAGGTCGCTCTCCCGGGCGGGAAACCGGATTGCATGACGCCCGGACTGATGAGTCTCATGGATGAGGTCGCGGCCGGCGGCGTGGTCCCGCGAGGGCTCGCCGACGACCTGTGGAGGCTCGTCTACACCCGCGGCCACTGCGACGTCGACAAGGCGCGCCCGTACCGCGACCGGCACCACGCCGGGATCCTCGTCTACGCGCGAAGCCTCGACGCGCTCCGCGCGCTGGTCGTGATCGAGACCGGCGAACGGCTCGTCGGCGCCGCGGGAGCCTTCGGGCCGCTGCCGCGGCCGGGGAGCGCGGTGCGGCTGGCCGCGGGCCGGCTCGTCGTCGACGAGGCGTTCCCGCTCGCGCTCGACGTGCGGTTCGACCGCGCGCCGGCGAACGCCGGCGAGCGCCGCTGGATCGGCGCGATGCGCGACGCGCTCGGCGCGATCCGCACCGCCGAGGCGGTCCGCCGCGACGGGATCGCGGCGCGCCGGCGGACGCTTCCCGCGCTCGCCGCGATCCCCGGCGAGAGCGTGCTGCGCGAACGGGTCGACGCGCTGCGGCTCAACGGCGCCGGCGTGAACACGGTGCGGATCGAGCTGCCGGAACTGCGCAAGCGCGTGCGCGAGATGCAGAGCGCGAACGACGCGACCTGCGCGCAGTTGCGCCGCCTCGAGGAGGCGCATCTCGAGAGCCGGGCGCGCACGCAGGCGGCATTCGCCGCCGCGACGCGGCTCGACGCGTTCGAGGACGCGCCGTTCGTCGTCGGCAAGCTCGACGCGATCCCCACGCAGCTCGACGAGCCCGCCCGCGCGCACGAAGTCCTGCGCGCGCTCGCGCTGCTGAGCCGCGCCCTCCCGCGGGCCGGAACGCGGGTCGCGGTCTAGCTCGGGCTCTTCTTCAGCCGCGCGTCGCCTCGCGCGCTTTGACGAGCGCGGTGAGCGTCTCGTTGTACGGGGTCGGGACCGCGGCGCGGCGGCCGGCGGCGACGATCGCGCCGTTGATGAAGTCGATCTCGGTCGGCGTCCCCGCGCGCAGGTCGTAGAGCATCGAGTTGTCGAGCTCCGCCGTCTGCTCGACGATCCCGCGCACGTACGTCCACGGGTCGGTGAACGGGAGCGGGATCCGCATCGCGTTCGCGACCGTCGCCGCCTCCTGCGCCAGCGAGCGCGCGACCTCGCCCGCGTGCACGTCGCTCAGCACGACGCCGTTCGGGCGGTCGAGCAGCGCCGCGACCGGATTGATCGCCGCGTTCGCGATCAGCTTTCCCCACAGGTGCGGGCGGATGTCGTACGCGGCGCTCGCGCGGAACCCCGCGTCGACCAGCAGCCGCACGACGCGGTTGATCACCTCGGGCGACGCGCCCGCGCTGCCGAGGACGGTCGTCCCCTCGCCGATCCGGTGCGCCTGGGCGGGCCCGACGGTGAGCGCCGACTCGGTCGTCGCGCCGATCGCGAGCGGGATCGCGCTGCCCAGCGAGGTCTTGATCGCCTCTTCGTTGCCGAGCCCGTTCTGCAGCGAGACGATCGCGGTTCCCGGGCTCAGCTCGGCGGTGAACGGGCGCAGCGCGCGCAGCGTGTCGGTCGCGCGCACGAACACGAAGAGCACCTGCACGCCGAAGAGCTCGCGCGGTTCGCCGGTCGCGTACGCTTTCCGCGTCTCGCCGTCGACGGTCAAGCCGGCGGTACGGACCGCGTCGACGACCTCGCGCTTGCGCTCGAGCAAGACGACCTCGTTGCCCGCCGCGAGCCGCTGGCCGAAGAGCGTCCCGAGCGCGCCGGCGCCGACGATCCCGATCCGCATCGTTAGCCGGTGTACCGGGACGCCGCGCCGGCCGCGGCACGCCGCTTGAAGAAACCGATCATGAGCACTCCTGCGCAGAACCCGCCGATGTGGGCGAAATACGCGGTCCCGCCTTGCGACTCCGCCGCGCGGTCGCTGAGCGAGCCGAACCCGGTGACGAACTGCGAGGCCGCCCAGATCCCGATCACCAGCAGCGCCGGGAGCCGCAGGAACAGCGGGAAGCAGCCGATCGGGACGATCGTGCGGATCGCGGCGAACGGGTAATTCACGAGGTACGCGCCGAGGACGCCCGCGATCGCGCCCGACGCGCCGAGCGCCGGGACGTGGCTCTCCGGCCCGATCGCGATCTGCGCGACGCCGCCCGCGATCCCGCACAGCAGGTAGAACGCGAGGAACCGCACGTGCCCGGTCAGCACCTCGACCGCCGGCCCGAACACGAACAGGAACAGCATGTTGAAGCCGATGTGCAGGATGCTCCCGTGCAGGAACATCGAGGTGATCAGCGTCAGCGCGGGGACCGGCGGCGGGGTCGCGCCCGGCGTCGCGACGATCGCGACGTTGTTGACGATGTCGTACGGGATCGCGGCGAATGCGTTGATGAAGCGGTCGGTGTCCGGCGCTTGGAGCTCGCGGACGAAGACGTAGACGTTGAGCGCG
>DATHLL010000587.1:0-3768 GCA_035488195.1 Candidatus Elarobacter sp.
CAGGGCGTCCAGCAGCGCCAGCGTCGCCGGCGGCGCCGCGCGGCGGGTGCCGTCGACGACCTTGACGGCGAGCCCGAGCCCGGCGTCGAGCAGCGCGTCGCAGTGGACCCCCTCGGCGCCCGCCTTGCAGACGATGCGACCACCGCTCGTGCGCATGAGATCGGTGTCGAAGCGCCCCGTCCCGCCGACGTACCACGGCTCGCTCGCCATCGCCGCGGCGACGCGGGCCAGCGCGGTCGCGTCGGCGTCGTCGATGCCGCGCAGTGTCGCCAGCCGCGCGAACGAGACCGCCGCCTTCACCAGCGTCGTCGCGTAGACGGGGATCCCGCAGCCGTCGACGGCGAGCTTGTCGCCCGTGAAGACGTCGTCGCTCACGCGCTCGCACATCGCGAGGATCAGCCGCTGCGCGGGATGCGCGGCGTCGAGATAGCCCTCGAACGGCGCGTCGATCGTCTTCGCGAGCGCGAGGATCCCGGCGTGCTTCCCGCTGCAGTTGTTGTGCAGTTGCGAGGGCTGCTCGCCGCGCGCGGCGAGCGCCGCCGCGGCCGGCTCGTACGAGGGCGGGTGCGCACCGCAGGCGAGATCGCTCTCGCGCGCGCCGATCCGCTCAAGCATCGAGGCGACGAGCTCCACGTGCCCCGGCTCGCCGTTGTGCGAGGCGCACATCACCGCGAGCTCGCGCTCGCCGAAGCCGAACCGCTCGAGGACGCCTTCGCGCACCGAGGCTGCCGCGATGAACGGCTTCGCCGACGAGCGGAGGAAGACGGGCGTCTCGACGGTCCCGATTTTCAGGACGATCTCACCGTCGACGCCAGCGGCGCAAGCGGCCACCTGGTGAAGCGATTCGACGCGCGCGCCGCGCCGGACCGCGACGGCCGGGACACCGGCCAACTCCCAGAACATGACGGGGACGCCGCGTTCGCGCTAGCTGGGTACGAGCCCCGCATGGACGCTCGCACGAACGCAGCCAACCCCTCCGTACGCCCCGAGGTCGTCGCGGAATTTCCCGACCACTGGCCGTCCGGGATCGCGCCGGCGCGCGACGGGCGGCTGTTCCTGAGCTTCCCCCGGCTCGATCCGACGCCGGCCCCGATCAACCTCGGCGAGCTGATCGACGGCAAGCTCGTCCCGTATCCTGACGAGCTGGTGAACACGATCGATCCGAGCGACGCGAAGCACCGCTTCGTCAACGTGCACGGGATCGCGCTCGGCCCCGGCGGCCGGCTCCTGGCGCTCGACACGGGCGCGCGCTCGCTCGAGCAATGCGATCCGGACGCGGCGAAGCTGTACGTGATCGACCTCGAGCGCAACGCGATCGTGCACGGGATCGGCTTCCCGCACGACGTCTGCCTGCCGACGAGCTACTTGAACGATCTGGTGATCGACTACGCGCGCGGAAAGGCGGGCTACGCGTACATCACCGACTCCGGCGCGAAGGGTCCGAACGGCATCGTCGTCGTCGACCTCGACTCCGGCACGGCGTGGCGGCGTTTGAGCGGACACCCGAGCGTGCGCGCGACGCAGCAGCCCGGATTCGGCGTCGCGACGGAGAGCGGGCTCATCACCGGGACCGTCGGCAGCGACGGCATCGCCCTCTCGCCCGACGGCCGCACGCTCTGGTGGACGCCGCTGATCTCGTACGACGTCTACTCGATCGACACCGACATCCTCGCCGCGCCGCACGTCGGCGACGACGAAGTAGCGCGCCACGTCGTGCGCTACGACACGCGCGACTTCGCGAGCGACGGCCTGGACTGCGATCGCGAGGGCCGCGTCTACTTCACCGACGTCACGCACGGCACGCTGCAGCGCCTGATCCCGGGCGAAAGCCGCTACGAGACGCTGCTCCACGGCGAGCACTATTTCATCTGGCCCGACGCCGTGAAGCTCGGCCCCGACCGCATCGTCTACGTCACCGACACGCAAGTGAACCGCATGCCGAACTTCCAGAACGGCGCGGACCTGCGCCAACCGCCCTACCGCCTCTACCGCGCCGCGATCGACGCCGACCCCGCCCAGTACTGAGCGCGGCCGGCGCGGGACGGCGACCGGAGTAGCCTAGTGGTGCAGGAGCACCAAGTAGCTGTCGTTCTCGTCGGTTACCGTGTTCGGGCCGGCGGTGAGTTGTAGCGTCATCGCTTCGGGGGTGCTCGAAGCGGCTGCGGCGTCGTCTTGCAACTGAATCGCGCGCGGCGTGACCTGACGATGCGTCGACGGCGCGTTCGAGAAGACCGTCGCCTCGGCGAGAACGGTGCCGTTGACACTGACGTTGTAGCCGACCATCACGTCGGCATCGAGCGTCCAGACCGAGCCGTAGACCACGAGAACCGCCGGCGTGGCGGAAGGCGGGAGCGAGAACGTGGTGCTGAGCGGCAGCGGCCCGGCTTGCTGCAGAACGATCGTGGTCGGCATCGGGACCCTCCGCGGGCGTCTCGCGCCCGAAAGACGCCGCTCGAACGAGCGGTCGTCGTGCCGCAATACGGGGCAAGACGACACGCTCCTCCGGCGTTGCGGGAACCCGGCGCGCTATGCGAGCGCGGGCTCGAAGACGTTCGCCTCTTGTTCCGCGTAGAGCGGGCTCGAGAGGTAGCGTTCGCCGGTGTCGCAGATGATGACGACGATCTTCTTGCCGGCGTTCTCGGGGCGCGCGGCGACCTGCATCGCGGCCCAGACGTTCGCGCCCGACGAGATGCCCGCGAGGATGCCTTCTTCGCGCGCGAGGCGGCGCGCCGTGGCGATCGAGTCGTCGAACGACGCCTTGATCACCTCGCTGTAGACCTTCGTGTCGAGGATCGAGGGGACGAAGCCGGGCGCGAAGCCTTGCAGCTTGTGCGGACCGGGCGAGCCGCCGGAGAGCACGGTCGACGTGTCGGGCTCGACGGTGATGCACTCGACGGACGGCTTGCGCTCTTTGAGCAGATGGCCGGCACCGGTGATCGTCCCGCCGGTGCCGACGCCCGCGACCAGGATGTCGACGGTGCCGTCGGTGTCGCGCCAAATCTCTTCGCCGGTCGTGCGGTAGTGGATCTCCGGGTTCGCTGGGTTGTCGAACTGGCCGGGCTGGAAGTACTTGGCGGGATTCGAGGCGACGATCTCCTTCGCTTTGGCGATCGCGCCTTTCATGCCCTCAGTCCCGGGTGTGAGGACGAGCTGCGCGCCGTACGCCTTGAGCAGGTTGCGCCGCTCGACGGTCATCGTCTCCGGCATGGTGAGGATCAGCGGATAGCCCTTCGCGGCGCAGACGAACGCGAGCGCGATCCCGGTGTTCCCGCTGGTCGGCTCGACGATCACCGAGTCGGGGCGCAGCTTCCCGTCGCGCTCCGCGGCCTCGATCATCGCGACCCCGATGCGGTCTTTCACCGAGCCGGCGGGGTTCTTCGACTCCAGCTTACACAGCAGCTCGGCACCCAGTCCCTTGTTCATCCGCGGGATGCGGACGAGCGGCGTGTTCCCGAACGTGTCGGCGATGTTGTCGTAGACGCGCACTGTGCGTGAGCTCCTGTGGCGGGAGTGTGGTGGATCGGTAAACCCCGGCCCCGGCGGAAAGGGTGCGGCCGCGCTACCTCACGAACAAATGTTCGCTGACCCCAATGTCACCCTGACGGAAGGGTGCACCAACCGCCTCAGGACCCGCCGTTGTTCTCGCTCGCCGAGAGGTCGCTCTACGTCGCCGACCTCGACCTCTGGATCGACTCGATGCGCCCGCGCGCCCGCTGCTACGTCTCGCACGGGCACAGCGACCACGCGCGCGAGCACGACACCATCGTC
>DATHLL010000588.1:0-6375 GCA_035488195.1 Candidatus Elarobacter sp.
CTCGCGAGGTCGTCGTGCGCGTCGAGGAACGCGCGGACCTGATCGCGCGCGTACGCCTTGCGGTCGGGCGCGACGGCGTCCTCGAGGTCGAGGATCGCGCCGCTCCCGCCCGCGCTCAGCGCTTTGACGAACCGCTCCGGACGGTCGGCGGGGACGAACAGCAGGAGCGAAGGGTCGAGCGGCATCCCGCGCCGTTCGACCCGCGGCTCAGAACGTCTTCGCCACGTAGTTCGGGCGCGCGGTGACCGTCTGGCTCGCCATCGCGGCCTTGGCCTCGCGCGCCCACGGCGCGTTCGGGCCGCCGTCGGCGTCCGCGGCCGCGACCTCGCCGACGAGGTCGAACATGAACCCGGTCTGCGCGAACCGCTTCTGCGTGACGACCGCGCCGGCGAAGACGTCCTGCGTGAGCTGGTGGTCCCACGGAAGGTACGTCGAGCGGCTCGGCTTCGCGGCGTCGAACGAGTAGTTCTCGAACGCCGCCGCCAGCTTCTCGGCCTGCGTGGTGCGCGCCTCGAGGATGCGCTGCATCAGCGACGTCGCGCCGACGTAGCCGAAGTAGTGCCGCCACGAGATCGGGCCGCTGATGTTGCGCTTGAGCCGCGCGGTCAGGCGTCTCGCGCCCTCGCTGCACGTCGGCGACCACGCGACCGGGAACGTCGTCCCGGCGATCGCGTCGAGCGGGACCGCCTTGTAGTAGAAGTCCTCGAGGTTGATCCCGGCGAGCTTCATCTTCTTGCCGAGCCCGTAGTCGACGAACTGCTTCGCCGCGTTCGCCGCGTCGAGGCCGCTGTTCGCGAGCATCAGCACGTCGGCGTCGCTGTTGCGCGCCTTGGTGAGGTTTGCCGAGAAGTCGCTGGTCCCGAGCTTCACGACGTCGTGGCCGATCTCGGTTCCGCCGGCGCGCGCGAGGATCGCGGAGAGCTCGGTGTACGCGTCCTTCCCGAACGCGTAGTCGGCCTGGATGAAGTACCACTTCTTCCCGAGCGCGAGCACGCGCGAGGAGAGCGTGCGCAGCATCATGTGGTTGTTCGGCGAGAAGCGGTACGTCAGCTTCCCGGCCTTGCTCCCGGTGATCGAGGAGTCTTGCGGACCGAGCTCGAGCATGAACGTCCCGAGCTCGTTCGCGAGCGCCGCGAGCGCGAGCCCGTTCGCCGACGAGGTCAGGCCGAAGAGCACGTCGACGTTCTCCTGGCCGACGAGCCGGCGCGCCTCGGTGCCGGCGACGGCCGGCTTCGAGTTGTCGTCCGCGTACGCGAACTCGAACTTCACCCGCCCTTTCGCGTTCATGTCGGCGAGCGCGAGCTCCGCGCCGATCTTGTGGATCCCCGCGATGTCGGAGAAGACGCCGCTGAACGAGTCGATGAAGCCGATCTTCACGGTCGCGGCGGGACCGGCGGCGAGGGTAAAGCGCGGCGCCGAGACGGCCGCTGCGGCGGCCGCGCCGCCGGCGATGAGCGAACGACGGGAGATCATGCGACGGCTACCTCCATGATGAGACGTTGAGAATCGTTGAATCGACGCGGGCGGTCACGCACCCTCGTCGGAGGTCGAAATTTCCTCCGCGAGCGCGCGCCGGAGCTCGTCCGGAATGGGGACCTTGGCGATGCGTCCGGTACCGAACGCGACGTGCACGCGTACCTCGAAACCCGTCGCGACGATGGTCCCCTCGCGCACGATCTCGTGCTCGATGCGGAACGAGCTCGTGCCGAGCTCGGCGACCGTCGAGCGGATCTCGATCGGGTCGTCGAACGCCAGCGGCGCGATGAACCTGGCGCCGCTCTCGACGATCGGGATCGGCCAGCGCGGACGGTTGTCCGCGCCGAGCATCGGCCCGGCGGCGGCGCGGAACAGCGCGCTGGTCCCGACGTCGAACCAGACGAAGAAGGTCGGGTAGAAGACGATCCCGGCCGCGTCGGTCTCGCCGAAGCGGACGCGGGTCCGCGTGACGTGCGTTCGGCCGCGCACCGGTGCGTCAGGCGAGCCGGACGTACTCGTAGTCCACCGGCCGGTCCTTGATGCCTTTCTCGGGCGGCGCGATCCAGGCGGCCATCTTGCCGGGCTCGACGACCCGCCGCATCAGCGAGGCGACGAACGCGCGATCGCTCTCGCTCGGCAGCCACGAAGCGATCTTCGCGTCGTACTCCGCCTGCGCGATCGGCTTCCCGGACGGGTCGGTCGGGACGCCGGCCCAGTTCCCGATCGTGCGCCGGAAGCGCGTGCTCGGCAGCGTGAACCGGAACGCGTGCCCGGCCGCCTCGATCAGCTTGTTCCAGCGCCCGAGGCCGCGCATGCAGTCCTCGACGTACGACGTGCGCACGACCTCGTTCATCGCGTTGCGCATCGCGACCGTCTCGAGCCGCACGCCGCCGCTCCCGTCGGGGACGTCGAGGTCGAGCGTCGCGTCGCGCACGACGTGGTCGTCGTACTTCTTCTCGTCGGGCCGGCCTTTGATGCCCTGTGCGAAATAGGCCGCCGCGTTCGACGACGCTTCGGAGCCGAACAGATCGAGCGACGAGGAGAACCAGAAGTTCAAGTAGCGCTGGATCGTGGGCAGGTCGATCGCGCCGGCCGCGCGGATCGCCGCGGGCTCGTCGGTGCCGAGCTCCCGCATCACCTCGAGCGTCCGCTTCGTGACGCGCGAGATCCCGGTGTCGCCGACGAACATGTGGTGCGCTTCTTCGGTCAGCATGAAGCGGCAGGTGCGCGCGAGCGGGTCGAAGCTGGACTCCGCGAACGACTTGAGCTGGAACTTCCCGTCGCGGTCGGTGAAGAACGTGAACATGAAGAACGAGAGCCAGTCGGTGATCGGCTCGTTGAACGTGCCGAGGATCCGCGGGTTGTCCGCGTCGCCCGAATGGCGCGCGAGCAACTCCTCCGCCTCTTCGCGCCCGTCGCGCCCGAAGTACGCGTGCAGCAGGTAGACCATCGCCCAAAGATGACGGCCTTCCTCGACGTTGACCTGGAACAGGTTGCGCAGGTCGTACAGCGAGGGCGCAGTGTGGCCGAGCAGCCGCTGCTGCTCGACCGAGGCCGGCTCGGTGTCGCCCTGCGTGACGATCAGCCGCCGCAGCGTGCTGCGGTACTCGCCGGGGACCTGCTGCCACACCGGCTTCCCGAAGTCGTCGCCGAAGCCGACGCGCCGGTCGGGCTCGGGATCGGCGAGAAAGATCCCCCAGCGGTACTCCGGCATCCGCACGTAGCCGTAGTTCGCCCAGCCTTTCGTGTCGACCGAGATCGCGGTGCGCAGGTAGACGTCGAGCGCGTTGAAGTCGCTCGGGCCCATCTCTTTCCACCACGAGAGGAACGCCGGCTGCCACTGCTCGAGCGCGCGCTGCAGGGTGCGGTTCGTCGAGAGCTCGACGTTGTTCGGGATGCGTTCCGCGTAGTCGATCGCCATGATGGTCGCTTACACTCGTTCCTGGTCGAAGTCGGGACGTGAGCCGGTGCCGAAGATCTTGAGCGCGCCGCGCTCGCCGGTGGAGTTGGGGCGGTAGAACACCCAGTTCTGCCACGCCGAGAGACGGCCGAAGATCTTCGTCTCCAGCGTCTCGGCGCCGGGGAAGCGAAGGTTCGCCTCCATCGCGGTCAGCGCGTCGGGCGAGAGCGCGGCGCGCTCCTCGACCGCGAGCCGGATCTCCTCGTCCCAGTCGAGATCGTCGGGCGCGGCGGTGACGAGCCCGGCGTCGAGCGCGTCCTGCGCGCGGTAGCGATAGCCCGCCGCGGCCTTCGCCGCCTTGAACGCGGCGACGTCGCCGTCGAAGCGCGTATCGATTCGCGAACGGCCGTTCACCATCGGATACGTGCCGAAGTTCACCTCGCCGAGCGCGATCGCCGGCGCGGTCTCGTCGTCGTCCGGGAGCGCCAGCATGTAGACGCGGTCGGCCGCCAGCGCGAGCTCCATCAGCGTGCCGGCGAAGCACGAGCCCTGGTCGACCACCGCGTAGAGACTGCGCGAGCTCACGTCGAGCCGAGCGAGCGTGCGGCGGAGAAAAGCGATCGTCTCGCGGACGAGCCAGTGCTCGCGGTGCGCGAGCAACGTGCGGTCGACGGCGTGGACGGCATCGGCGTCGCCTACGGTGCGCAGCAGCAGCAGCCCGAGCTCCGGCTCGTTCGTGCGCAGCATCAAGATCGCGTCGTCGAGCTCGCGCGCGAGCGCGAGCGGCCACCACGCGTCGCCGCGCAGCACGATCCCGTCGGGTTCGCTCGGCTGCGGCTCGCGCGGCGCGCGGACGACGATCGTCGCGGTCCGCTGCTCGCGGTCGAAGACGACGTCGACGTGGTCATAATGATAGCCGCGCTCGTCGACCGTGCGGCGCAGCGGGCGCAGCGCGATCCCGCGCGCGTTCGGATCGCGCGGCGAGCTCGCAACGTGCGCGGCGGTCCGCTCGCGCACCAGCGCGGCGAACTCCGACGGCGGCGCGATGGCGTCGACCAGCTTCCACGCCTTCGCGCGCTCGGCGCGCACGCCGTCGGCGTTGGTGCAGAACAGGTCGGCGACGTCGCGGCGCACCTTGCGCTTGTCGACGACGCGCGTGAGCCCGCCGGTCCCCGGCAGCACGCCCAGGAGCGGGACCTCCGGCAGGCTCACGACCGTGGAGCGGTCGTCGATCATGAGGATCTCGTCGCACGCGAGCGCGATCTCATAGCCGCCGCCCGCGCACGCGCCGTTCACCGCCGCGACGAAGCGCAGCCCGTCGTGGCGGCTGGAGTCCTCCATCCCGTTGCGCGTCTCGTTGGTGAACTTGCAGAAGTTCACTTTCCACTGGTGCGACGACGTGCCGAGCATGTAGATGTTCGCACCAGCGCAGAACGACCGCTCCTTCGCGCTGGTCACGACGACGCACGCGACCTCCGGATGCTCGAACCGGATCCGGTCCAGCGCGTCGCGGAACTCGATGTCGACGCCGAGGTCGTACGAGTTCAGCTTGAGCTTGTAGCCGGGCCGGATCCCCGCGTCCTCGTCGACGTCGAGCGACAGCGTCGCGACCCGCCCGTCCACGGAGAGCTTCCAGTGCCGATACCGCTCGGGCGAGGTGTCGAACGTGACCAGCCCGGACTCGGCCGGGGCGTCGGCGGTGAGCATCGTTGATGAACTATACTGCATGAGACCGGCTCGAGGCAAGCATTATCTTTCCGGGTCGCGAGGGCCGGCGGGCAAGCCGGCGACCAGCTCCTCGAGCGCCTCCGCCGGCGCCTTCCCGCTGGTGTCCACCGCGGCGTCGGCGCGGCGGTAGAGGGGCTCGCGGAACGTGAGGATGCGCTGGAGGTCGGCCATCGACTCGCGGTTGCCGGCCATCGGGCGCATGTCGCCCTGGGCGACGACGCGCTGCATGTGCTCGGCGGGCGCGGCTTGCAGCCAAACCGTGTAGCACGCCGCCAGCAGCCGCTCGAAGGTCGACGGCTCGGAGACGATGCTGCCGCCGGTCGCGAGGACGAAGCGCGGCTGCTCCTCGATGACGCGGTCGAGGCAGCGGCGCTCCATCCGGCGGAAACCCGCCTGGCCGTAGAAGTCGAAGATGGTGGCGAGCGAGACGCCGCTCTCGCGCTCGATCTCGCGGTCGAGCTCGATGAACGGGACGCCGAGCCGCTCCGCCAGCGCGCTCCCGAGGGTCGTCTTCCCCGCGCCGCGCAGGCCGATCAGCGCGATCCGGCGCGAGCGCGCCGCGGCGTCCGCCTCGCCGAACGTCTTCTGCAGCAGCGCGCGCGCCTCGCCCAGCCGTTCGGGGCCGAGCCGACGGAGCAGCTCCGTCACCTGGGCGAGCTCGGCCGGCGGCTCGGGGGAGTCGGCGACGAGCGCTTCGAGCGGGACGTTCAGCGCGCGGGCGATCCGGCGCAGGATGCCGAGCGAGGCGTTCCCTTGGCCCGTCTCGAGCTGGGCGAGGTAGCGCTCCGAGACGCCCGAGTCCTTGGCGAGGATCTTCCGCGTCATCCCGCGCCGGGCGCGCAGCTCGCGGACGCGGTCGCCGAGCGCCGCGAGGAAGGCGGCGTCGTCGTCGCCGGGCGAATGCACTATCACGCTTGCGAATCCACTCGCATGCACTATAATGCCATGCACGCCCGTTCCGCAAGGACGGGCCGTCCCGCCTCGTGGCCGCCCCTTCGGAGGACCCCATGACCGCCGCCGAGCCGACCCGATGACCGTCTCCGCGCAGCCGAGCGCGCCGCCGGCGCACGAGCCGCCGGCGTTCTACAACGCGGCCGCGGACCTGATCGGGCGCAACCTCCCGGCCCGCGCGGAGAAGACCGCCTTCGTCGACGAGCAGGGATCGTACACCTACGGCGAGCTCGCGCGCCGGGTCGATCTCGCCGCCGGCGCGCTGCGCGCGCTCGGGCTGCACGAGGAGCAGCGCATCGTCCTCGGCCTGCTCGACACGA
>DATHLL010000589.1:0-2406 GCA_035488195.1 Candidatus Elarobacter sp.
CGGTCATGTGCGAGCCGCTGACGGAGTACGGGCTCGACCTCGCGCGCTTGGCGTTCAACCCGCACTCGCGGTATCCGTATCGCTTCGCCGAGCTCGGCGCGGGGGCGGCGGCATGATCGCGTTCGCGGACGTCTCCGCGGCGCTCGCGCTCGACGTGGCGGCGGCGCTCGGGTTCGGGATCGCGCGCCGCGCGCTGTGGTCGGGCGATCGCTGCACGTGGTTCGACGGCGTCCCGGTCGGACCCGAGCAGAGCCGGTCGACTAGCGCGAACGTCGGCTGCGACGTCTACGGCGGAAGCGCCGGGATCGGGCTGTTCCTCGCGCAGCTCGTCGCGCGCGCCGACGATCCGGCGCTGCGCCGCACCGCGCGCGGCGCGCTGCGCCAAGCGCTCGCGTCGGCGGCGGCGCCGAACGCCGCGCCGCTCGGGTTCTACGCCGGGACGGCGGGTGCGGCCGCGGCGGTCGTGCTCGGCGGTCTCGCGCTGCGCGACGACGAGCTGGTCGAACGAGGACGCGCGCTGTTGCTCACCGCGCCGCTCGCGTCCGACGACCCGCACGCGAGCGATCTGGTGGGCGGGACGGCGGGGACGCTGGTCGCGCTGGTCGTCGCGGCCGAAGCGCTCGGCGACGGCGAGCTGCTCGCGCGCGCGCACGAAGCGGCGCGCGCGCTGATCGGACTCGCGCACCGCAACGCGGACGGTTCGCTGTCGTGGACCACGATGACCGACCAGCTAGCCGATCTGACCGGGTTCGCGCACGGCTCGGCCGGGAACGCGCACGCGCTGCTCGCGCTGCACGCGCTCGCGCCCGACCCGGCGTACGCGGACGCGGTGAACGGCGCGCTCGCGTACGAGCGCGGAACGTTTTCCGCGGCGTACGCGAACTGGCCGGACTACCGCTGGTTCGGCACCGGCCCGAAAGAGCCGGGATACAGCGCCGCGTGGTGTCACGGCGCGGTCGGGATCGTGCGCAACCGGCTGCTCGCGGAGTCGCTCGGATTCGACGCCGGCGCCGACGCGGACGTCGCGCTGCGCACGACGGCGGCGCAGGCGGAACGGCTGCTCGCCGATGCGTCGAGCGACACGACGCTCTGCCACGGGCTCTTCGGCGCCGTGGACGCGCTGATCGACGGCGTGCGCGCCGGCCGGAGCGAGCACGTGCTGCTGATCGCGCGCTGCGCGAGCGCGGCGGCCGAACGGCACCACTTCGGCGAGCTGCCGTGGCCCTCGGGGCTGCTCTCGCGCGAGCCGATCGACGGCCTGATGATGGGCCACGCCGGCGTCGGCCACGTCTATTTGCGCCTCGCCGATCCGTCGCTGCCCTCGCTGCTCGCGCCCGGCACGCCGCCGCCGGGCACGCAGCGGCGCTAGCGGTTCTGGTTCAGGAACGCGTCGACGATCGCGTTCAGCTTCTCCGGCTGGTCGAACATCGCGAAGTGGCGGGCCGGCGAGATCGTGACGACCTGCAGCTTCGGCGCGCCGTTCAGCAGCGTGCGGTAGTAGCCGGCCTTCTGGTCCTCGGTGTACTTCGCCGGAGAGTTCGCGAGATCGGGGGCGTTGTACGGGACGATCTCGAGCAGCGGGACGGTGATCTTGCCGAGATCGGCGCGCGTGTCGGAGCCGAGGTCCTCGCGCAGCCACTGCGCGGTTCCGTTCGCGTCGCTGTTCGCCTCGAGCTCGGCGATCTGATCGCTGAGCTGCGGATCGAGAACGCCGCCGGCGCTGCGCATGTACTGCTTCTCGAACGCGAGGAGCTGGTCGTGCGACTGCCCGGCGATCTGCGCCGAAGCTTGCTGTCCCGCGCCGGCGCGCTGCTCGGCGGTGAGCGACTCCATCCCGGGGAAGACCGGGAGACCGTCGAGCGAGACGATCGCGCGCAGCCGTTCGGGATGCTGCTCGCCGAGCAGGATCGCGAGCGTTCCGCCCAAGCTGTGGCCGATCACGACCGGCCGCGCTATCTTCTGCGCGTCGAGCATCGCCCAGAAGTCGGCGGTCGTGCGGGCGAACAGCGGCGCGGTCGCCACCGGCCGGCCGTCGAAGCCGGGGAGCGCGACCGCGTAAACGGTGTGGCTCGGCGCGAGATGGCGGATCAGCCCGCTCCACTCCCACGGCCCGGTCGCCAGCCCCGGCAGCAGCACGACCGCGTCGCCGTGGCCGAACCGCGACACGTGCAGCGAGCCCGCGTCGAACTGTGCGTCGGCGGCCGGGAGCGCCGGCAGGGACGCCGCCGCGGCGGCGAGCGGCATCGAAGCGGCGAGCGGCGCCGCGAGGAGAAGGGCGAGCGATCCGATCGCCGCCCGGTACAGCGAACTCTTCATCGGGACGGAAGGCCTACGACGCGGACCGGCGATCTTCCGCCGCCTCAGTGCGTCTCCGCGGTGCGGTGCAGCAGATCGTACGCTTCCTCG
>DATHLL010000590.1:0-5626 GCA_035488195.1 Candidatus Elarobacter sp.
CGGCGGGACGGAGCTTCATCCCGATCGTGACCGCGATCCGCACCTGGGGGATGCGCCACCTGCGGACCGCGGTCTGACCGGCGAACGGATCACTCGCTCGGCGTCACCGCGAGCGTGCGCGCGTCGACGGCGTAGACGCGCACGGGCTCCGTTCCCGCGAGCGGGATCGTCGCGATGCGATATGATGCGGCGTTCGGCGCGCTGAACAGCACCTCGCAATTGCACGCCGCCGCGCCGCCGGGCAGCGAGTGCAGGACCGCGGCGATCGCGCGCACGCCGCTCGGCGGAACCACGATCCGCCGCTCGTTCCAGCCTTTCGCGCGCGAGTAGTCCGGCTCGCCGTTGACGTACGGGAACTCCGTCACGTGGAAGACGCGCATGTCGCGGACCGGCTGCGCGTGCCCGGCCAACGTGGGGACGGATAGCGTTTGCGCGCGATCGATCAGCACGTTGCGAACGCCGGGCGTCCGATGTTCCTCGGCGAGCTCGAGCCGGTTCGGTCCGCCGAGCACCGTGATCGCCGGAAGCATCGGTTCGGTGGCCGCGAGCGTCGCGGCCGGCGTCGCCGACCGCATCGCGGTCTCGACGGTTTTCGCCTGCGCGGCGGAGACGGTCTTCGGCATCAGCACGACCTCGCCGCCGGCGCGCCAGTCGTAGACGTCTTTCGGCGAGGCGTTCTGCATCTCCAACAGGCGCCCGCCGAGATCGACGACCGCGGGATCGACCAGCACGAAGCTCGCCTTCATCCCCGTGCGGCCGTTCGCGTACGAGATGACCAGCGCGCTCGGGTGCCCGGCCGGCGTCGAGAAGACCGCCGTGACCCGCGTCCCCTCCGGCAATCCCACCGGGAGCACGACGGGGAACGTCGCGTGCGCGATCGCCTGGCGGAACTCCGTGCTCGTCGGCTCGCGCACGCCGTCGAACGACTTCACCGTCAGCACCGCCTTGCCGCCGCCCAGCCACACGCGCACGCTCGAGTAGAGCTTCGCGCCGGCGACGGTTCCGGCGCCGAGCGCGACGACCAGCGCCGCCGACGCGGCGAGCAGGCGCATCCGCTCGTGCGTGCGCGCGGTCCGCGCGCGGGCGCGGATGGCGCCGAGCGGGACGTCGGGGACGGCGATCGCCTCGCGCGCCGAGCGCGCCTGCGCCGAGAAATCAAACGACATGCTGCTTCATCTCCAGTCGTGCGGGTGCGCTTTCGTCGCGGTAGTCGCCGAGGAGGCCGCGCAAACGCTCGCGCGCCCGCGCCAGCCGCGTGCGGACGGTGGGATGCCGCACGCGCAGGATCGCGGCGATCTCCTCGCTCCGCAGGTCGTCGAAGTAGAACAGCACGACGACGTCGCGCTGCTCCGGTGGAAGCGACGCCAGCGCGCGCCACACGTCGACCGCGGTCGCGTCGCCGGCCACCGTCGCGCGCTCCGGCGGCTGCTGCGCCGCGGCGGGATTCCGCCGCCGCACGCGCGCCGACTCGCGCATCACGATCCGGTACAGCCACGCGTCGAACGCCTCCGGGCTGCGCAGACCGCGCACCTTGCGATGCACGATCACGCACGCCTCCTGCGCCGCGTCCTGCGCGAGCCCGCGGTCGCCGGTCACCGTCGCGGCGAGCCGGAAGCACCCCGGCCACACCGCCGCGATGAGCCGCTCCACCGCCGCCTCCTCACCCGTCAGCGCCGCGCGGACCAGCTCCTCCGGTGCCCAGCATCCCATAAGCCTCCTCCTCCGTGGTCGAACCACCATCTGTTCCTAGAGAGGAGGTCGCGGACCCGGAATGTTCCCGGACCGCGCGGGCCGAGATCAGGCCGGCGATCGTTGCGCGCCGGTCTCGGCGAGCTAACGAACCGCGCCTTGTTGCAATCCGTAATAGATCGCAACGAAGCGAAACGATCCTTGGCGCGCGCTCGTGAACGGGTCGAGAAAGACGGACCACGCGCGCCCGACGTACGACGCCGAACCGAACACCGGACAGGGATTCTTCACGAATTGCCAATCCGGCAAAGCCCCGAAGAGCGGCTTCCCGACCGCAAGCGCGGAATAGGAGCACGCGGGGCCGAGCGGGATCTCCGCTCCCGCGCCTGACCGGTCGTCGAAGCGGAAGACGTGCGTGACGTCGGTCTTCACGTGCACGCAGACCGGCTTGCTCACGCATCGGTACGTATCGGTTCCGAGGACCGCATAGGACGCGCCGACGATCGTGCCGGGCGGCAATGCTTGGGCCAGAGCCGGCAAGCTCAGACGCGCGCGGAACATCGGATCGGCCGCATAGTCGGGGACGCTGATTCCGGAGCGCGACCGCTTCATCGGCATCATCCGCGCCATCGCCAACGCTTCGAGCGGCTTCGCCAACGCGGGCGGGGCGGCGTGCCGGGCCGGATGCGCGGCCGGCGAACCGCCCGGCGAATAGATCGAGAACCGCCACTGCATCGAGTTCGTCGGCACGAACACGTGAGCGTCCGCGACCGTCGGCCCGGCGAAGTGCGGGACCGCCCCGATCTCGTCGTGCCACAAGACGCACAACCTCTTGGCGTCGAACGCGTAGATCCGGTCGCCCGTCAGGAACGGAAAACCGCGCACGACGGCCCAGACGACACCGCTGCTCTTGTCCGTTCCGTTGGCGGAGAGCGCCAGCATCCCGCCCGGCATCACATTGAGGCATCGCAAGAAATCGTCGATGCACGGCGGAGCGAGGACCGGCGCTTCCGCAATCCACGGGTGCGGCCCGCGCTGCGCGAACGTCCCCCGGCGAAGATCGAACTCGTACTTCTTGAGAAAATCTTTCTCGGCCCACTCGTACACGTACGCTTTGTTCGGGGAAACGCGCCAGAACGTCGGCGAGCCGTGGATGTGCGGGCCTTCCTCCCACGTCTGGTACCGCATCCAGGTCTCCTGCGGCTTCGAGACGCCGACGACGTTGCCGGCGACGATCGACTGCTTCGGCGCGAGCCGGCCGTCGACGATGTAGAACACGCCCGTCTTGCCGCCGAGCACGACGCGCTTCTCGGCACCGTCACCGTCGATCACGAGCGGGCCGGCCGAGCCCAGATCGACGTCGTTCTGCTCGTCCGTGTCGACCTCGGCCGGCGGCGCCCACGAGCGCTCGACGCCGAAGTCCGCCGCCGACGTGCCGCCGCCCGTGCTGTGGAGGCGCACGATGCTGTCGCCGTACGAGCCTTCCCGCGGATCGTAGTGCCCGTTCCCGATCATCACGTAGACGTTGCCGTCGCGGTCGGCCGCGGGGCCGGCGCCGCCTTGCCAAATGCCGCCGCCTTCGCCGGTGCACGCCATCGCGTCGAGATCGAGCCCCGGCCAGTGGCTGTCCCATGGTTTGAGCCGTCCGACCGGTTCCGCGGCGACGCCGCTGCGAGCGCGAACGGCGTTGCGGCGCGGAGCGCCGCTCGGCGAGGGCTCGGGCGGCGGCGACCGCCATCCCGACGGCCCGTAGCACGGCGTTTGCGTCGCCCGCGACGTGGCGTAATGGGTCGGGAAGCCCGCGCCTTTCCAGTCCCACGAGTGCGGCGCCGCGTTGAACGCGCCCGCGTACCGCAGATCGGCCGCGCCGTACCGCACCATCCAGCCGTAGTACTGCGAGGTGTTCTCGTTCTGGCGCGCGCTGAACGACACGTACAGATACCCGTGGTCGAGCAGCAGCGATGCGACGTCGTTCTCCTGCTTCGGATCGAACGTCATCGTCACGCCGTCGTTCCGCACCATGGAGACCTCGGGCCCGCGGATCTCGGTCCGCGAGCCGACGGGCTCCCCGGTCGCGAGATCCAGCTTGACGAGGTAGAAATGCGCCGTCAGATTCTTCCGCAGCTTCAGCTCGCTGCCGATGTTTCCGGAGAACGTCCCGCCGCCCGGCTGCGGGAACGGTACGGGGTTCGTCGCGGTGCTGTAGAGCACGTCGATCGTGCCGCCGCCGTTCGCGAACTCCAGCACCGGCGTCGCGTTGATCCCGCGCGCGACCGCGGGCGGCGGATCGACCAGCGCCGCGCGCCACAAGAAGCCGTCCTGCAGACCGCTCGAGGCGACATCCGCGTCGAACGCGTAGACCGAGTTCGCGCTCGTCGTCACGTAGGCGACGTTGTGCGCCGTTCCGTTGATCGTGACGCCGTGCGCGTACAGGATCTGCGTGTTGATCATCCCGTCCACGGCGCGGTCGGCGCGCCGCATCCCCTTCGACCGCAGCAGTTGCGGGGTCAGCACCGACTCGGCGAGGTTCGCACCGGTGCGCTGGTTGTCGTTGTGCTGCGTGGGAACGACCACGCCCGCCGGCTCGACGGCGACCGCTCGCGCGCCCCAGACGGCGCCCGACAGGATCGCGATGGCAAGCGCGCTGCCGAACGCTGCGCGGAAGACGGCCGGTTTCATAGACGGGCTCCTCAGGTCAAGCGCTCTTTTCGGCACCATGCGCCGGCTCTCGGCCGGTCGCCTTCAGGGGCCGGCGCGATCACGGGTAGGAAGCAGTCATGCAACCGCCCGTGACCACGCTCCCCGAGCCGCCGAAGTCGAAGGACGAGCGCGCCCGCGTCATCGTCGCGACGCTGGCCCGGCACGGGTTCGGGATCATCGAGGACCACTTCGTCGGCGACGACGGCGAGCGCGACCGCTCGCGCGCGGAACGGCTGCGGCAGGCGTGCGAAGAGCTCGGCCCGATGTTCATCAAGCTCGGCCAGATGCTCTCGACGCGCGGCGACCTGCTCCCCGAAGCGTACCGCGTCGAGCTCGCGAAACTGGTCGACGCCGTTCCGCCGCTCCCCGTCGAGGTCATCGCGGAGGTGATTCGCGAGGAGCTCGGCGGCGCGCCGGAGGCGATCTTCGACCGCTTCGATCCCGTCCCGCTCGCGAGCGCGTCGATCGGCCAAGTCCACACCGCGCGGCTGGTCGACACACGCGACGTCGTCGTCAAGGTGCGCAAACCGGGCGTCGAGGCGCTCGTGCAGACGGACCTCGCGATCTTGGCCGATCTCATCGAGACGTGGGCGCCGCGTCTTCCGGCGCTGAACCAGTACGACGCGCGCGGCGTGCTGCGCGAGTTCAGCGACTCGCTGACCGCCGAGCTCGACTACCGGCGCGAAGCCGCGAACGAACGGTTCTTTCGCGGGGTCTTCGCCGAAGAACCGGGATTCGCGATCCCGGACGTGATCGGCGAGTACTCCACCGGCCGCGTGCTGACGCACGAGCGCGTCGAGGGACGCAAGGTCAGCGAGGCCGGCGACTTGTCGAACCGCCGCCGCGCGGCGATCTCGCAGCGGATCGCGCGGTTCGTCCTCGAGCCCGCGTTCGAGCACGGTCTGTTCTACGCGGACCCGCACGCGGGGAATCTGCTGATCGAGGACGACGGCTCGCTCGCCGTCATTGATTTCGGAACCGTCGGACGGCTCACGCCCGAGGCGCGGCGCCGCGTTGCGGGGATCTTCCTCGCGATCAGCCGGCGCGATGCGGAACGCCTCACCGATCGCCTCGTCGAAGTGACCGCGCCGCGGCACCCGATCGACCGCCCGCAGCTCACGAGCGATCTCGAGCGGCTCCTCGAGCGCTACGTCGACGTGTCGTTCGACGACGTGCCGCTCGGAAACGCATTGGGCGAGCTGCTGCACGTCCTTCGCGAGCATCACTTGCGGCTGCC
>DATHLL010000591.1:0-3307 GCA_035488195.1 Candidatus Elarobacter sp.
CTCGAGGTCGGCGATCGCGTCGGCGTACGGCGCGCGAACGACGCCGTACTCGGTGATGAAGCCGGTGATCAGCCGCCCCGGCGTCACGTCGAACGCCGGGTTGTAGACGGCGTCCTCGGCCGCGATCCGCACCTCGTCGGCGGAGCGCTCCTCGATCGGGATCTCTTCGCCCGAGCGCAAGGCGAAGTCGAACGTCGAGCGCGGCGCCGCGACGTAGAACGGAATCCCGTGGTGCGCGGCGGCGATCGCGACGCCGTACGTTCCGATCTTGTTCGCGGTGTCGCCGTTGCGCGCGATGCGGTCGGCGCCGACGACGACCGCGCGCACGTCCTTGCGCTGCATCGTGATCGCGGCGGCCGAGTCGACGATCAGCGTGCACGGCACGCCGGCTTCCTTCAGCTCGAACATCGTCAGACGGGCGCCCTGCAGCAGCGGGCGCGTCTCGTCGACGAAGACGTGCAGCGACTTCCCGGCGCGGTGCGCCGCGACGAAACAGCCGAGCGCCGTGCCGTCGCCGCCGGTGGCGATCGGGCCGGTGTTGCAGTGCGTCAGCACGTTGCCGCTTCGCGGGAACAGGTCGACGGACGCTTCGCCGATCCGCCGGTCGACGTCGCGCTGCTCGTCGTGGATGCGCGTCGCCTCGGCCAGCTCGTCACCGCGCGCGGCCAGCACGCGGTCGACCGCCCAGGCGAGGTTCACCGCGGTCGGCCGCGCCGCGCGGATCCGCGCTGCCGCCGCCTCGTACGCGACGCGGTCGCCCGCATGGAGCGACGCGGCGAGCGCGACGCCGTACGCGCCGAAGATCCCGATCGCCGGCGCGCCGCGCACGGCGAGGGTGCGGATCGCCTCGACGACGTCGTCCACACTGGTCGCGCGCTCGCGCGCGACGGCGCGCGGAAGCGCCCGCTGATCGAGATATCCGACGGCGTCGCCGTCATACCAGACCGAATCCACGCCGGGCGGATTCGGCGGAGGTCAGTGAACTACCGTCAGACCCGCACGGCGTTCTGCGCCGTGTAGCAACTGCGGCAATAGACGGGCCGGTCGCCCCGCGGCTTGAACGGGACCGTCGTCGAGGTTCCGCACTGCGCGCAGACCGCCTCGTGCATCTCGCGCAGCCCGGCCGTCGAGAGCGGCGCCGAGCCGGCCCCGCTCGCCCGCTGCGTCTTCCGCACCGTGCGGCAGTCGCGGCAGCGCTGCGGCTCGTTCTCGAAGCCCTTCTCCGCGTAGAACATCTGGTCGCGGACCGTGAAGTCGAACGGGTTCCCGCAGTCTTTGCAAATCAGCGATTTGTTTTCGTACACCGACCGTCGGCCGAAGGGCGAAGCCCTCGGCCCCCCTGGGTAGCGGATGGAAAGACGGCGCCGTCCCATGACGAGGCAGGCGTCGTAGGGCGAAGTATACGGTACAGCACGTTTCTTGGCAATCCGCCGAGCCACCACGAGGCGGGCCGCCCGGCTAGCGAGAACGTGCGAGCCCGTGCACAGGCTCACCCTCGTCGCGGCCGGCGCACTGGTCGCAGCGGCCTCCCTCGGAGCGCCGTGGTCGCCCGTCTTCGCACGGAGCACGTCGCTCGCGCCCAAATGGCCGTGCGCGTTGGGATTCGCGGCGACCGCCGTCCCGGGTGATCCCTACGCGGCGATCGTGCGGCTCAACTACGGCCCTCTGCTTCCGGGCGGGACGGTTACCGCGTACGGGGTCGGCACCCGGTGGAGCGGGACGGTGGACCGCTTTGCAAGCGTGAAGCACAACGATACGACCGAATACTCGTTCATCGTCCGCGCGGACGCGCCGATCGAAGCGGTCGCCTACGAGCCGCCGAAGCTCGGCTGCGTCTCACGCGCGGGCGTCCGCGCGCGCGACGGCTATGACGGCGCGGACGTCGAGCGCCCGGCCACCGTGGTGGCGGACGCGCAGCCGCTGGAGCCGATCTCGTGCACCAGGCGCTACGCGGCGCCCGCGACACTGCAAGCGGCCGAGCCGGTGATGCCGCCCGCCGCTATAGAACACGGGATCAGCGGCACGGTCAGCGTCGCGGTCACGCTCGACGACCGGGGTCGGCCGATGTCGGCGGCGGTCGTTCACTCGCCCTCGCCGTTCGTGAACGAGCCGTCGATCGCAGCCGCCATGCAAAGCGATTTCAGCCCGGCGATCTTCCGCTGCATCACCGTTCCGAGCGTCTACATCTTCAGCGTCGGCTACGTACCATGACGACTCACACGCGCGGGCTGGCGGTCATCGTATTCGCTGCATTCACGACCGCCGCGGCGCCGGCCGCTTCGCCGACCGCGGCACCGGCCCAGAGCGACAACCTCGCCGCGACGACGTGTCGGATCGACTTGCAGGCGACGAGGATCGCGGGCGAGCCGAACGCGGTGACGGTCCGGCTGCGATCGGTTCCGCACCCCGGCGTGACGATCACGGCGTACGGCGCGACGACGCAATGGAGCGCGCCGATCGGCGCGTATGCGACCGCTTACACCGGGCGCGGGGAGGACAAGGAGTATTCGTTCGTCGTACGCGCCGGCGGGCCGATCGAAGCGCTTCTCTACCAGCGCGCGAGCCCACCGTGTACGACCCGTGCGGCCGTCCGTGACCGCAACGGCTACGACGGTCCGGACGTCGAGCGGCCTACCCTCGCGCTCGGCGACCCGAAGCCGCTCGAGCCGATCAACTGCGCGCAGCGCTACGCGCCGGCGACCACACTCGACGCGTTCGAGCCGAAATATCCGCCGATGGCGGAACAGCAGCAGATCACCGGGGTCGTTCTGGTGCTCGTGTCCATCGACGAGTTCGGAAAGCCGACGAGGGCCTTGATCCAGAGCTCGCCGTCACGCCTCCTGAACCCCGCGTCGATCGACGCGGCGCTTCGGAGCACGTTCAGTCCCGAGATATTCCGCTGTCACACCGTGCCGGGCGACTACGTCTTCGGCGTCTTCTGGCGCTGAGAGCGGGACTCAGCGAAAGCCGACGCGCTTCTTCTCGCGCTTGCGCTCGATGACCGCGACCGTTGCGGCCGCGACGGCGGCTTCGTAGCCTTTGTCGCCGCGCTTCGGATCGGCGCGCTCCTCCGCTTGGGCTCGGTTGTCGGTGGTGAGCACGCCGAACCCGATCGGGACAGCGGTGGTGAGCTGCACGGTCATGATTCCGCGCGCGCACTCGCCGGCGACGTAGTCGAAGTGCGGCGTCTCGCCGCGGATCACGACGCCCAGCGCGACGATGCCGTCCAGATCGCCGTCGGCGATCAGCCGCCGGGCCGCGATCGGAAGCTCGAAGCAGCCCGGGACGCGCGCGATCTCGACGTCGT
>DATHLL010000592.1:0-6916 GCA_035488195.1 Candidatus Elarobacter sp.
CACGACCGCCGACGCGCTGCAGCGCGCGATGCTGCCCGCGCAGCTCCCGCTGCTCCCCGACATCCGCTTCTCCGCCTCGTACTCCGCGGCGTCCGAGTCGCAGCGCGTCGGCGGCGACTTCTACGACGCCTTCGCGCTCCCCGACGGGCGCGTCGCGGTCGCGATCGGCGACGTGACCGGCCACGGCCTCGAAGCGGCGGTCGTGATGGGCGAGATCCGCCAGGCGCTGCGCGCGGCGTCGTTCGAGTCCGCCGATCCCTCGGCGATCCTCGACCGCGCGAGCCGGCTGCTGATCGCGAGCGGAAGGACGGTCTTCGTCACCGCGATCTTCGGCGTGCTCGATCCGGTGACGGGACGGTTCGCGTACGCGACCGCGGGGCATCCGCCGCCGGTGCTGCGCGACGCGCGCGGCGTGCGCCGCCTCCCCGCGTCGGGGCTTCCGATCGGGCTGCGCGACGAGGAGGGCGTCGACTTCGCGCTGCGGCTGCGCGCGCCGTGCACGATCGTGATGTACACCGACGGGCTGATGGAGTTCGCGCGCGATCTCGGCGAAGGCGAGCGGCGGATCGAAGCGGCGGTGACCGCGCTCGACGCGAGCGATCTGGACCACCTCGCCGGCGCGCTGATGAAGAACGTCCTCGGCGAGGACGAGCCGACCGACGACATCGCGATCCTCGCGGTGACGATCGACCGCTTCGCGGCCGAGCTGCCCGGCGAGGAGCACGAGTGGCGCTTCGCGAGCGAGGACGGGCGCACCGGCGCGAAGATCCGCCAGGAGATCGGCGAGCTGATCGCGCGCTGGACCGGCGACGAGAACGCGCGCTTCGCCAGCGAGCTCGCGTTCGGCGAGCTGATCGCGAACGCGGTGCGCCACGCGCCCGGCCCGGTGCGCGCGCTCGCGTCGACCGAAGGCGACGGCGTCGCGCAGCTCCTGATCGAGGACTCCGGCGGCGGGTTCGTCGCCGGGGACGACGACCTCCCCGACGTGCTCGCGGAATCCGGCCGCGGTCTCTCGCTCGTGCGCGCCGTCGCCGACGGCGTGCGCATCGAGAAGAACACGCGCGGCGGAACCCGCGTGACGGTGACGTTCCGCCCCGCGGTCGGAGCCGCGCTCAGCGCCGGCGATTAACGCGCGACGTCGTCGTTCGCGCGCATCACGGGGAGCACGACGCACGCGCGCGTGCCGCCGGCGGGGTTGCGCGTCAGGTGGATGCGCCCGGTGTAGGCGCTGATCAGCGCGTAGGCGTGGTGCGTCGCCTCGGCGCCGGGATCGTCGTCGGAGAACGGCCACGAGCGCAGCCGCTCGTGCGCGTCGATCACGACCAGCGTCTGGTCGTCCCAGCGGAACGTCACCTCGACGGCGCCCGGCGCGTGGCGGACGCAGGTGTTCACCAGCTCGCCGTACACCGCTTCGGCGGCGTCGAAGTCGCTGGCGGGATGACCGTAGTGCTCGAGATGGTCGCGGAAGGTGCGGCGCAGCCGCGCCGCTTCGCGCGCGTCGCTCGCGCTGAGCCGCCAGCCGCTCTCGTCGTCCTCGAGGAGCAGGCGCGAGCGCGCCCGGACGGCGTCCTGCGTGGTCTCGCGATGCGGAAGCGTCGACGACATCCCGGCCTCCTCGTCTCCGTGGACCAGGAGTATCCCGCTCGCCAGGGCGCGATCCCTCCCCCGCGAGAGGGACGTGTGAGCGGCTGCACGTAGCGCAGGCGCGATGCTTCGCGCCGCAGTCGCCCTCGCTTCGGCGCTCCTCGTCGTCTTCATCGTCGTCCCGCTGGCCGCGCTCTACGCGCATCTCACGCCGGCGCGCTTCGCCGCAACGATCGGGACGCCGGCGGCGCTCGACGCGCTGCGGATCTCGCTGCTGACCACGGCCGCCTCGCTCGCGCTCACGCTGGCGCTGGGGACCCCGCTCGCGTACGCGCTCGCGCGCGGCCGCTTCCCGGGGCGCGCCGCCGTCGACGCCGTCGTCGATCTCCCGATCGTCGTCCCGCCCGCCGTCGCCGGGCTCGCGCTGCTGTTCGTGTTCGGGAAGATCGGGCTGTTCGGGCCGGCGCTCGGCGCGCTCCACGTGCGGATCGCGTTCACGGCGTTCGCCGTCGTCCTCGCGCAGACGTTCGTCGGCGCGCCGTTCTACGTGCGCGCCGCGCGCGCGGGGTTCGCCGCGGTCGACGTCGCCTACGAGGAGGCGTCGGCGACGCTCGGGATGGGGCCGCTGCGCACGTTCGCCCGCGTCACCGTCCCGCTCGCGCTCCCCGCGCTCGCCGGCGGCGCGGTGCTGGCGTGGGCGCGCGCGCTCGGCGAGTTCGGCGCGACGATCATGTTCGCCGGCAATCTCCAAGGCGTCACGCAGACGCTCCCGCTCGCGGTCTACCTCGGGCTCGAGAGCGGCGACCTCGATCTCGCCGCCTCGCTCGCGGTCGTGCTCGTCACCGTCGCGCTCGTCGTCGCGTTCGGCGCGCGCGCGCTCGAACGGCGCGCCGCATGATCGAGATCACCGCGCGGAAACGCCTGCGCGAGTTCGCGCTCGAGGTCGACGAACTGCGGTTCGCGCGCGGCGTCACGGTCCTGGCCGGACCGAGCGGCGCCGGGAAGACGACGCTGCTGCGGATCGTCGCCGGGCTCACGCGGCCGGACGAAGGCCGGGTCGTCCTCGACGGGCGCGCACTGCACGTCGAGGGCGGCTCGCTCCCGGCGTTCCGGCGCGAGGTCGCCTACGTCTTCCAGGACTTCGCGCTCTTCCCGCACCTCGACGTCCTCGACAACGTCGCCTACGGGCTCGCCGCGCGCGGCACCGCGCCCGCCGAGCGCCGCGCGACCGCGCGCGCCTGGCTCGACCGGCTCGGGATCGCGCCGCTCGCCGCCGCCCGGCCGCGCGAGCTCTCGGGCGGCGAGCGCCAGCGGGTCGCGCTCGCGCGGGCGCTCGCCTGGACGCCGCGCGCGGTCCTCCTCGACGAGCCGTTCGCGGCGCTCGACGACGCGACGCGGGCCGGGGTCCGGGACGAGGTCCGCGCGACGCTCGCCTCGCTCGGCGTCCCGGTCATCTTGGTGACCCACGACGAGGACGACGTCGCCGCGTTCGCGGCGCCGGTCGTGCGGCTCGAGCGCGGCCGGGTCCCCACAGAAAGGGCCGATCGACCCACCGGACTGTGACCCTCGTCTGCCCGCGGTCCGCGTTTCGCGGGGTACAACCCGAGACGAAGCCATGACCCGCGTCTACGTCGTCGAGCCCCAAACGATCTTCGGCCCCGAGGTGCAGCGCATCGTCGGCGAGGCCGGCGGATCGGTCGCGTCGATGTCGCCGGTCCTCGACCTCGACGACATCATCGAGGCGCGCCCGGACGTCGTCCTGCTCGACCTCGACTACACCGACTACGACCCGGCCGAGGTCCTCGACGCGCTCCGCGAAGAGGCCCCGTCGGTTCGCCCGATCGTCCTGACCTCCGAGCGCGAGCGCGGGCGGCTCGACCGCTTCCGCTCCTCCGGCGCGGCCAGCGTCGTCTCCAAGTCCGCCGACGACGCCGAGGTCATTCGCGAGCTGCGCGTGATCCTGGGCGGCGGGGCGGTCTGGGACGCGCGCGTCGAAGCGGCCTGACCGCCCGGACCAGGACTAAAGACCCGGCGAACCGGGTATCATGCGCTCGACTGCCACACGGAGGTGGAGCGCGTGCAACAGGGACAGCCGGAACCGATCCGCGTCTGCGTCGTCGAGGCGCAGGCGCTTTTCCGCGACGCATGGAGCGAGATCGTCGGCTCGGGCGAGATGGAGCTCGGCGCGGTCGCCGGGACGCCCGACGAGCTGCCGGCGCGGAGCTGCGACGTCGTCGTGCTCGACGTCGACGGCCAGCGCGAGCCGTGCGCGACGCTGATCCGGCGGATCTGGTCGCGGGTCGGCAAGGTCCCCGTCTGCGCGGTCGCGATGCGGCCGACGCTCGACGTGCTCGCCTCGCGAACGCACGGCGAGGCGGTCGTCGTCCTCAAGAGCGCGCCGCCCTCGCAGGTGCGGGCGGCGATCTGGGCTGCGGCGCGCCGCGAGCGCGCCGAGCAGGCGGTTCCGGGCGGCGTCTGAGCGGCTCGGCCGAGCCGGCCGGAGACGAGAGAACGGCGCCGTCCACCTCTCTTCGGTGCGGACGGCGCCGTCGTGTCCCGAGGGCTTGCTGGAGTGTGCTGCTGAAGGCCCCTCGCGGGCCGAGTTACCCCCGAACCCGCCGGCTCAAACCAACGGAGGCGTCGTGAGACTCTGCACGTTTACGGGCGGCTCGCCGCCGATTTCGCGCGACGGCGAGCAGCGGCTCGGTGCCGCGCGCGGTGAGGCGATCGTCGATCTGCGCGCCGCGGATCCGACGTTGCCGGCGAGCATGCTCGAGCTTCTGCAGGGCGGCGATGCGGCGCTCGAGCGCGCGCGCCGCGCGCTGGACTCGGCGGGCGCCGAGCACGAGATCGCGCGCGCCGGCGCGACGCTGCTCCCGCCGGTGCCGAATCCCGCGAAGATCGCGTGCATCGGCCTGAACTACCGCGACCACGCGGCGGAAGTGAAGATGGAGCTGCCGCAGCACGTGACGGTGTTCGCGAAATGGCCGAACACGCTGATCGGCGACGGCGCGCCGATCGTGATCCCGAGCCTCTCGCACCGCATCGACTACGAAGCGGAGCTCGCGTTCGTGATCGGCAAGCGCGCGCACGAGGTCGCGGAAGAAGACGCGGCCGCGTTCATCGCGGGCTATACGTGCTTCAACGACGTCAGCGTGCGCGACTACCAGATGCGCACCTCGCAGTGGACGCTCGGGAAAGTCTTCGACACGCACGGCCCGTGCGGTCCCTTCCTCGTCACGCGCGACGAGATCCCGGACCCGCAGAACCTGCGGATTCGCTTGACGATCGGCGATGAGACGCTGCAGGACTCCTCGACCGCGCAGATGGTCTTCGGCGTGCGCCGGCTGCTCGCCGAGCTCTCCGCGGTGATGACCCTGGAGCCCGGCGACATCGTGGCGACCGGGACGCCGGCCGGCGTCGGGACCTCGCGGACGCCGAAGCGCTGGATCCGCCCCGGCGAGCGGGTCCGCGTGGAGATCGACGGCCTCGGCGTCCTCGAAAATCCGGCAGTCGCCAGGTAGCGCACCCTTCCCAGCGAAGGAGGGCCGTCCGGGAAAGCGCTTTTCGGAGGCCGCCATGCTGCGACGTCTCTTCATCGCCATCGCGCTCATTGGGTTCATCGCCGGCTGCAACGGCGGCTCCGGCAACGTGCCGCCGTTCACCCCGGGGACGGCGATCACGCCGACGCCGACGCCGACGCCCACGCCGCCGCCGACCAGCGCGAGCGGTACGTTCACCACGAGCACGACGCTGTCGTCGTCCGGAACGTTCGGGCCGATCGGCCCCGGAGACACCGGATCGACGAGTTGCGCCCCTGCGAGCGCCGTGGCGACGTTCGCGGTCGTCTTCTCGCTGACGCAGCCGGCCGGGACGCCGACGGTCGCCGCGATGAGGCGCCGCCCGCGGAACATCGGCGGCGCGAGCATCGCCCCGTTCGGCTATTTCACGCTGACGCCGAACGTGACGGTCACCTGCCCGAACACCCCGACCTTCGCGATCACCTTCCCGTCGGCGTCGGCGATCCCGGCGGCCGCGTCGAACGCGTACGTCGCGATCTACGATCCCGGGAACCCCGGCGCGGGCTGGAACACGGTCGAAGGGACCGCCACCATCACCGGCAACACGCTCTCGTGGACGAGCTCCGGAGTCCCCGTCTCGCTCGTCGGCGGGCGCACGTACTCGTTCGTGCTGTTCACCACCAGCTCGACGCTGGCCGTTCCGACGCCGACGCCCACGCCGACACCGTCACCGACACCGTCGCCGACGCCGACGCCGCTGCATCTGTACGTCGCGAACGACAACACGCCGGGCGGGATCGAGCAATTCACCCTCCCGCTGAGTTCGAGCTCGACGCCGAACTTCACGATCGCGGGGAACGACCTCGTGGCGGTCGCCGTCGACACCAACGGCAACCTCTGCGCCGGCGATTTCCACCACAAGATCTTCTGCTTCACCGCGCCGCTCTCGGGCTTCAGCACGCCGAACGCGACCTTCAACAACGGGACCGCGGGTAACGTCGGTCAGCTGATGTTCCCGACCTCGGGACCGCAGCAGAACCAGCTCTGGAGCGCGAGCGTCGGCACGGAGATCGACCGCTTCGTGCCGCCGTTCACCAACGCGACGACGGCCGCTCAGCAGACGTTCCCGACCGGTGCCTCGCAGATCGTGGGGCTCGTGTTCGACAGCTCGCAGAACATGTATCTGTCGAACGTGAACAACCTGTACGTGTACGCGCCGCCGTACAGCAACCCGCCGGCCGTCGTGACGCCGGCGCTCTCCGACACGTCGTACCGGAAAGAGGCGGTCATCGGCAACCAGTTGTTCGTCGCGATGCCGATCAGCACGCCGCAGCCGCTGGGCCGGGTCGACGTGTACAACTTGCCGCTGACGAACGCGAGCGTTCCCGCGTTCACGATGATCGGAACGGCGTGTCCGTGCCCGCCGGGCAACGGCATCAACATCCCCGAGGCGCTGGCAGCCGACCCGGCCGGAAACCTCTACGTCGGGAATCTCGGTAATCGCAGCATCACGGTCTACGCGCCGCCGTTCAGCGCCGCGAGCACGCCCACGACGACGCTGACCTTACCGTCTCCGTTCGCGATCTTCGGGATCGCGGTCGGCAAATG
Source organism: Candidatus Elarobacter sp. (assembly GCA_035488195.1). GTDB lineage: Bacteria > Vulcanimicrobiota > Vulcanimicrobiia > Vulcanimicrobiales > Vulcanimicrobiaceae > Vulcanimicrobium. Next base: position 6,714 of record DATHLL010000592.1, read on the forward strand.
ACGACGCCCTGGTAGAAAGAACGCCCCGGCCGCAACGACCGGGGCGTTCCCGTGTTCGGGTAACCACGGCGGTCGCAAGGTAGGGTCGCCCGGTCGGCGAACAGCCGTAGTCGGGCCATTTTGCGCTTGGAGGATTTGTCTATGCTGCGCCGCTTGTTCATCGTCGCCGTCCTTGCGGCGTGCGTCACCGCCTGTAACGGAAG
>DATHLL010000593.1:0-2976 GCA_035488195.1 Candidatus Elarobacter sp.
CATGACGGGTGACGACGAGGCCGCGCTCTACGCGCTTTCCGCCGAGCCGCGCAGCGCGCGTGCCGGCGAGACGATCCTGATCCGGTTCCGCACGCGAAACGTCGGGACGGCGCCCAGCCCGCCGGGGACGGTCCTCTTTGCGCTCGGCGAGGGGCTGGAGCCGTCGGGTCCGCTCGAGGTCGCGGTCGAGCCGGTCGCGCCGGGCGAGGACGTCGTCGCGGCGGTCGGCGCGCGCGTCGCGCCGCCGGGCGCCGAGCTCACCGAGATCGTCGTGCGCGCGGCGTTACACGTGCCCGGCGCCGTGTTGCGGACCAACGCGTGCACGGTCGTCGTGCACGGGCGTCCGGCGTTCGACGGGCCGGGGAGCGGGACGTTCGTCGAAGCGCTGGATGCGCACAGCGTGCGCGTGCGCGCGGTCGTGACGAACGAAGGCGACGGTCCGGCGCGCGGCGTTCGCGTCGTCGTTCCGGTGCCCGCGGGGTGTGCGCGTGATGACGGCCGCAGCGACGAGATCCTCGACGTCGAGCAGCTTCCGGTCGGCGAGAGCGTCCGTGCGCAATTCGATGCGCGGGTCGCGGCGATCGTCGGCGAGATTCGCGCGGACGGTGGCGTGGTGTGCTTCGGCGACGGGCGTCGCGCCGCGTTGCCCGTGCGTTGCGGCGTCGTTCCCGAGCCGTTGGTGGTGCCGCCGCGGGTCGTCGTCACGGCGATGCGCCGGCGCGCGGACGTCGTCGTGGAGTTGCGGAACGACGGTTGGGCCGATGCGCGCGACGTTCGCGTGCGCGCCGATCTGCCGCCGGGGCTGAAGTGGATCGCGGACGGGTTCGCACTCGAGGGCGCGCCCGTGGGCGCCCGGCCCGCGGGGACGGGCGCGCTGGCACGGGTCGAGCGCGAGGGCGAGGGGCGCGTCGTCGTGATCTCCGCCGTGCCGGCGCGCGCGTCGGTTCACGTGGCGTTCGCGGCGGCGTACGGGCCGTCGTGCGCCGGCGGCACGATCGTCGTGCGAGTCGGGGAGCACGTCGTCGAGGCGCCGTTCGTGCCCGTCCGTGCGCGCGACGTGCGCGTTCGCCCGTTCGACGCCGTTCGCGTCGTGTCGCCGGGCGAGGCGTTCACCGTTGCGGCGCGCGTCGAGAACGCGGGCGATCTCACCGAGCGGCTAGCGTTCGGGATCGCCGGCGTGCCGTTCGCCGAGCACGTCTTCGCCTCGCGCATGATCGCCGCCGGATGCGCCGCCGACGTCGCGCTGCAGATCGCTGTCCCCGAGGACCTTCCCGACGGCGCGGCGTTCGCGGCGGCGTTCGTCGCGACCGGCGACGACGGCGAGTCGGCTCGCGCGCCGTTCGCGGTCCGCGTGCGTCAGAGCGCTGCGCCCGATCCGCGCGAAACCGTGCTCGGCGATGCGTCGGCGGTTGGTCGGGCGACGCTGAGCGCGGAAATTTCGGTGCCCGGCGTTGCGACGGCGGGTGCGCCGTTCGGTGTGCGGCTCGTGGTCGGCGTTGAGGAGTCCGTCGATACGCTGACCGTGCGGAGTGCCGCGCCGGACGGAGCGGCGTACGTGCCGGGGACCGCGATGCTCGACGGCCGCGTGCTGCTCGACGGAACTCCGTTCGATGTCTGTCCGTTCGACGGCGACGGTCTCGTCGTGCGCGGCATCTCCGCGGGGACGCGTCTGACGTTCGCGTGGTCGCTTCGCGCGGACGATCCGCCGGTCGAGCCGATCGTCGTCGCGGCGCGGTTGGACGCCGACGGCGAGACCCGCGTCGCAACCTCACCGGAGATCGTGGTCCGCACCCGCGACGCTTTCGCGGCTCGTCCGCCCGGGACGCCGTATCACGTGGAAAGCTGTGCGACCGCACCCGCGATGTGCCCGCCATTCCCCTTAGAGCGTCACAACGGGGCGCAGCGGTCAGACGCATCGGACACCGAGCGGGCGATCGAGACGTCGGAGACCGAGCTCGACCTCCGCGGCATCGAAGCGTATGAATCCGCACGGGCGGTGGCGCCGGACGTCGACGTTCTGGCGGCCGCGATCGCGTCGCTCGGCGCCGATCGCTTCGACGGCCTGACTTCCGCGGTCGCGAACGGTGAACCGCGGCCGGATGAGCCGTCGTTGCGGCTCACCGGCGAGCGGCGTTCGGAGATCGAGCGGCTGTTCGTGCGCGCACGGGCCGAGGGGCTCGTCGCGCATCTTTTCGTGCTGCGCTTCTTCTTCCCGGACGCGCTCGGCACGGACGCTGCCGTGGCGGCCGCGCTGGACGGCGTGCGCGACGCCTTGCGCGACGTCTTCGACCGGCTGTTCGTCAAGCTGCGGATCCCCGGCTTCGACGTGAGCTCCGACGATCTCGAAGACGCCGGCCTGCGAGCGGCGCTGGTCGCGCTGTTCCGGCAGCTCGCACCGGCTCGGAGCGACGCGGCGAACGTCCTGACGATGCTCGCCGACGCGTCGTACGGGTCGCCGGCGGTGCTCCGCGCGCTGGTCTCGTTGTTGCCGGTTCGGTGCGACGACGATCCGGCGGCCGGTGCCGCGCTCGCGCGGTATGCGAGCGCGATCGGTGAGGCGCTCGCGCGCTACGACGGTCTGCCGCTCGAGATCTTCGACGACGCGCTCGCGCGCCGCGGCGACCGCGCGCTCGACGACGCGCGCGCGGCGCTGGTCGAGGCGCTTCGGACGCACGCCGCTCGGGTCGCGCTCGCGTGACGGCGTATCTTCCCGTCGCGCTCGCGCTGCTCGGAACCGGGTTGATGGCGGTGGTGATCTTCGCGCCGGTCCCGCTTCCGGCGACGGTCACGGTGTCGTTCGCGCCGCCGGTCCCGCCGACTCACGACCGTCCGGAACCGGCAGCGTTCTGGACGCCGCCGGACGACGCGCTCGCGCTCCGGCCGGTGCGGCTCGATCCTCGCGCGGCGGCCTGCGATGCCGCCGCGCGGATCGGACTGGTCGAAGCGCTCGCGTCGGTCGGGAGCGACTGGGCGTGC
>DATHLL010000594.1:0-2808 GCA_035488195.1 Candidatus Elarobacter sp.
TCTCGCGAACGGCGCGTCGGGACACGGCGTGATGCACGCGCCCGCGTTCGGTCAGCTCGTCGCCGAGCTTGTGCTCGACGGCGCCGCGACGTCGCTCGACATCGCGGCGCTCTCGCCCGAGCGCTTCGCGCGCACCGGAGCGCACGCGAAACGCGAGCTGCTGTAGCGAGCTACGGCTTGGTGCCGCCTCCGCCGGTCGTCGAACCGCCGGTGGTCGAACCGCCCGTCGTTCCGCCGGTGGTTCCGCCGGTCGTCGTGGTGGTGGTCTGGCCGTTCGTGGTCGACTGCGACGTGCGGTTGCCGTTCCAGGGCTGCCACACGAAGAGCGCGATCGCGATCAGTACCACGACAATGACGGCGACCAGGATCGGGGCGTTGTTGCTGCCGCTCGTCGTCGAGTCGCGTTCTACCATTCGATGATTGCCTTTCCGCGTTACGGTGATGTGGGGCTTGCTTACCCGCCGAACGCGAAACGGAATCAGCGCCGGATCACCGCAGCCGCTCGACGATCGTGACGTTCGCGAGCCCGCCGCCCTCGCACATCGTCTGCAGGCCGTAGCGCCCGCCGTGCCGCGCGAGCGCGTACAGGAGCGTGGTCATGAGCTTCGTCCCCGACGCGCCGAGCGGGTGGCCGAGCGCGATCGCGCCGCCGTGCACGTTGAGCTTCGCCGGATCGGCGCCGGTCGCGCGCAGCCACGCCAGCGGAACCGGCGCGAACGCCTCGTTCACTTCGTAGAGGTCGATCTCGCCGATCGTCATCCCGGCTTTGCGCAGCGCGCGCTGCGTCGCGGGGATCGGCGCGTCGAGCATCACGACCGGATCGTGTCCGAGCACGCTCATGTGCCGGATGCGCGCGAGCGGCGCGGCGCCGAGCGTCTTCAGCCCGCGCTCGTTCGCGACGATGCACGCCGACGCGCCGTCGGCGATCTGGCTCGAGCTCGCCGCGGTGATGCGGCCTTCCGGATGGAGCAGCTTCACCGCCGCGATCGCCTCGAGGCTCGCGTCGAACCGGATCCCTTCGTCGACGTCGTGCACGCCGGCCGACCCGTCCGCGCCGGTGATCTCGACGGGGACGATCTCGTCGCGGAACCAGCCGGCCTGCGTCGCCGCCGCCGCGCGCCGATGGCTCTCGAAGCTGTACGCGTCGAGCTCTTCGCGCGAGAGATCGTATGCGCGCGCCATCGTCTCGGCGCCGGTGAACTGGCTGAAGCGCACGCCGGGATAGCGCGCCTCCATGCGCGGGCTCTTGTAGTATCCGTAGCCGTTGTCGGCGGGCAGCTTCGTCGAGAGCGTGATCGGGACGTTGGTCATGCTCTCGACGCCGCCGGCGATCACGACGTCCATCGTCCCCGACATCACCGCCTGCGCCGCGAAGTGCAGCGCCTGCTGCGACGATCCGCACTGCCGGTCGACCGTCGTCGCGGGGACGCTCTCGGGCAGCGTCGAGGCGAGCACGGCGTTGCGCGCGACGTTCATCGCCTGCTGGCCGATCTGCACGACGCAGCCGAGGATCACGTCGTCGATCGCGGCGGGATCGGCGCCGGCGCGCTCGACGACCGCGTCGATGACCCGCGCGGCGAGATCGGCCGGATGCCATCCGGCGAGCCTGCCGCCTTTGCGTCCCGCCGCGGTGCGCGCCGCGGCGACGATGTACGCTTCCGGCATGCGCTACACTACCGCGAGCGGCGGCGCGGACCTTCGCGCACGCCCGGCGAACGCTGCGACATGGAGCCGTTCGTCAGAGCGCGCGTCGCGCCCGGAGCACGCACGCTCGAAGGCCGGTACTACCACGCGCCGGAGATCTTCGCGCGAGAGCGCGAGCGCATCTTCGCGCGCGAGTGGATCTGCGCCGGCCGCCTCGAGCAGCTCGAAGGTCCGGGCGACTTCTTCCTGGCGGACGTCGCGGACGAAAGCCTCATCGTGACGCGCGGGAAGGACGAGCGCGTGCGCGCGTTCTTCAACGTGTGCCGCCACCGCGGCACGCGGATGTGCACCGAGTCCGCCGGACGTTTCGGCGGCTCGATCCAATGCCCGTACCACGCCTGGACGTACGCGCTCGACGGAACGCTGCTCGTCGCCCGCACGATGAGCGACGTCCCGGGCTTCGACCGCGCCGAGTACCCGCTCCACGAAGCGGCGGTCGCGGAGTTCGAGGGCTTCGTCTTCGTGAACGTCGCCCGTGAGCCGGAACCGTTCGCGCAGGCGTTCGCGCCGCTGACCGGCCGCTTCGCGCGCTGGCGGATCGGCGCGCTGCGCACCGCGCGCACGATCGAGTACGAGCTCGCCTGCAACTGGAAGCTCGTGTTTCAAAACTACTCGGAATGCTATCACTGCCCGCTCGTCCACCCGCAGCTCGAGCGGCTCTCGCCGTCCGAGAGCGGTCGCAACGACTTGAGCGAAGGCCCGTTCCTCGGCGGCTACTCCGAGCTGCGCCGCCACGGCACGAGCCTGACCGCCAGCGGCACCACGGCGCGCGCGCCGCTCGGCGAGCTGTGCGGCGCGGATCTGCACCGCGTCTACTATTACACGATCTTTCCGTCGCTGCTGCTGAGCCTGCACCCGGACTACGTGATGGCGCACTACGTCGAGCCGCTCGCGGCGGACCGCACGCGGATCGTCTGCGGGTGGCTGTTCGATCCGCTCGCCGCCGCCTCGCCGGCGTTCGATCCGAGCGACGCGGTCGGCTTTTGGGACGTGACGAACCGCCAAGACTGGCGGATCAACGAGCTGACGCAGCTCGGGATCGGCTCGCGAGCGTACGAGCCCGGGCCGTACGCGAACGCGGAAGGGCTGCTGGCCGCGAGATCG
>DATHLL010000595.1:0-4970 GCA_035488195.1 Candidatus Elarobacter sp.
CATCCTGTCCTACGAGAACGGCGCATGAGCGCGCACCGCACGGCGCTCCTGCGACTTCGACTTCCGCTCTTCGCCCCGCGCGAATAGCCGTCTTCGTCGTGGCCTCGCCACCAAGTGTCGTGCCGGCCTTCGCGAAGCGGAGGCCGGCTTTTTCGTGGAGATCACCGTGAACGCACACCGATACCGACCCTTCCCCGCGGTGGAGCTGCCGGACCGGCGCTGGCCCAGCCGCACGATCGAGCGCGCGCCGGCGTGGTGCAGCGTCGACCTGCGCGACGGAAACCAGGCGCTGGTCGAGCCGATGGGCCCCGACCGCAAGCGCCGGATTTTCGAGCTGCTGGTGCGGCTCGGGTTCCGCGAGATCGAGGTGGGCTTCCCGTCCGCCTCGCAGCCGGACTTCGACTTCGTCCGCGAGCTGATCGAGGGCGACCGCATCCCGCCGGGCGTGACGATCCAAGTGCTCACGCAGGCGCGCGACGATCTGATCGCGCGCACGTTCGAGGCGATCGCGGGGGCGCCGCGCGCGATCGTGCACGTCTACAACGCGACCTCGCCGCTGTTCCGGCGGGTCGTGTTCGGGCTCGACCGCGCCGGCGTCGTCGACGTCGCACTGCGCGCGGTCCGCGAGATCAAGCGGCGAGCGGGGGCGATCGCGGCGCACACGCAGGTGAGGCTCGAGTACTCGCCCGAGACGTTCTCCGCGACGGAGCTCGCGTTCAGCGCGGAGATCTGCGACGCGGTGCTCGCCGCGTGGGGCGCGACGCCGGACGATCCGGTCGTGATCAACCTCCCGGCGACCGTCGAGACGTCGACGCCGAACGTGTACGCCGACCAGATCGAATGGCTCGGCCGCCGCCTCCGCCGGCGCGCGTCCGCGATCCTGAGCGTGCACCCGCACAACGACCGCGGCACCGCGGTCGCCGCGGCGGAGCTCGCGCTCATGGCGGGCGCCGAACGCGTCGAAGGGACGCTGTTCGGCAACGGCGAGCGCACCGGGAACGTCGACCTGGTCACGCTCGCGCTGAACCTGTTCTCGCAAGGCGTCGATCCGGGGCTCGACCTCTCTCGCGTGCCGGAGATCGTGCGCGTCGTCGAAGAGTGCAATCGGCTGCCGATCCATCCGCGGCATCCGTACGGCGGCGAGCTCGTGTTCACGGCGTTCTCCGGCTCGCACCAGGACGCGATCAAGAAAGGCTTCGCGGCGCACGCCGCGTCCGGCGAGGCGCGCTGGGAGGTGCCGTATCTCACCGTCGACCCGAAGGATCTGGGCCGCACGTACGACGCCGTCGTGCGCGTGAACAGCCAGTCGGGGAAAGGCGGCGTGGCGTACGTGCTCGGCGCCGAGCACGGGCTGGAGCTCCCGCGCGGGCTGCAGGTCGACTTCAGCCGCGTGATCCAGGCGCGCGCGGAGTCGTCGGGCGGCGAGATCGCGCCCGCCGAGATCCGCGCGGCGTTCGAGGAAGCGTACGTGCGCACGGGACCGCTGCGGCTCGCCGAGTACACGATCCGCGACGACGGCGCCGGACGGGCGGCGTGCGCGATCGACGCGACGCTGACCGGCGGAACGGCACCGTTCGCCGTGCGCGGCGAAGGATCGGGCGCGATCGACGCGTTCGTCGACGCGCTGGCGCGCGCGTCCGCGCTCAAGCTCGACGTGCGCGACTTCCACGAGCACGCGCTGCGCGCCGGCACCGACGCCGCCGCGGTCGCGTACATCCAGCTCGCCGCCGGCGGCGAGGTTCGCTGGGGCGCCGGGATCGACGCGAACGCGGTGACCGCGTCGCTCTCGGCGGTCCTCGCCGCGGCCGGGCCGCGCCTCGCGGCGGTTCACGATCTTCAGGAGAGCACGCATGCGCCGGTCGCTGTTTGAGAAGGTCTGGGACGCGCACGTCGTCGAGGAGCTGCCGGGCGGGAACGCGCTCGTCTTCATGGACCTCGTCGTCGCCCACGAGATCACCACGCCGCCGGGCGCGATCGCGATCGAGCGCGATTTCGGCGACGCGCTGTACGACGCCGGCCGCATCGTCGCGATGCTCGATCACGTCGCGCCGGCGAAGGACACCGCGACGGCGCTGCAGGCGCAGACCGTCCGCACCTGGGCGAAGCGGCACGGGATCCGTTTCCACGACATCGGCGACAACGGGATCTGCCACGTCCTCGTCCCCGAGCGCGGCTACGTCACGCCCGGGATGACCGTGTGCTGTGGCGACAGCCACACCTGCACGCTCGGCGCGTTCGGCGCCTTCGCGCTCGGGATCGGCACGACCGCGCAGGCGGGCGCGATGCTCTCGGGCTGCCTGATCCTGCAGCGGCCGAAGGTGATGCGCGTCGAGGTGACCGGCGCGCTGCCGGCCGACGCGACCGCGAAAGACCTCGCGCTGACGGTGATCGCGACGATCGGCTTCCGCGGCGGCACGGGCTACGTGCTCGAGTACACCGGCTCGGCGATCCGCGCGCTGTCGATGGAGCAGCGCATGACGCTCTGCAACATGGCGATCGAAGCCGGCGCCACGACCGGGATCGTCGCCGCCGACGCGACGACCGCCGCGTACCTCGCCGCGACGCCGAGCGCGCCGGCGAGCTGGACGGCGCAAGCCGCCGACGACGGCGCCGAGTACGCCGCGACCGTCACGATCGACGCGACCACGATCGCGCCGGTCGTCTCGTGGGGGACGAATCCCGGCGAGTGCGTGCCGATCACCGGCCGCGTCCCCGACGACGCGGACGCCGCCTCGCTCGCGTACATGGATCTGCGGCCGGGTCAGCCGGTGCGCAGCATCGAGATCGATCAGGCGTTCATCGGCTCGTGCACGAACGCGCGGATCGGCGATCTGCGCGCGGCCGCCGACGTGCTGCGCGGACGGCGGGTCGCCGTGCCGACGATCGTCACGCCGGGTTCGCAGGCCGTCCGCCGGCAGGCGGAACGGGAAGGGTTGCACGACGTCTTCCAAGACGCGGGCGCGCTGTGGACCCACTCGTCGTGCGGCCCGTGCCTGGGGATGTCGATGGGCGTCCTCGCGCCGGGGATGCGCTGCGTCTCGTCCTCGAACCGCAACTTCCCCGGACGGATGGGCGAAGGCGGCCGCGTCCACCTCGCCGCGCCCGCGGTCGTCGCCGCATCCGCGATCCTGGGCCGGCTCGCGTCGCCGTCGGAGATCGCAGCCGCATCGTCACCGCTGGTGCCGGCATGATCGTCGAAGGCGCGGTGCTCGCGATTCCGCGGGCGAACATCGACACCGATCAGATCATCCCGGCGCGCTATCTCACGCGGATCGACGCCGCCGGCATGGGCGAGCACTGCTTCGACGGACTCCCCGACTGCACGGCGCTGCTCGCGTCGCGTCCCGGCGCATCGGTCCTCGTCACGGGCGAGAACTTCGGCTGCGGCTCTTCGCGCGAACACGCCGCCTGGGCGCTGACAGGACGCGGGTTTCGCGCGGTGATCGCGCCGAGCTTCGCGCGAATCTTCCTCGAGAACGCCTACACGAACGCGCTCGTCCCGATCGCGCTGCCGCAGCCCGTCGTCGACGAGCTCGCGCGTGCGGACCGCATCGCGATCGACGTCGCCGCGCAGACGCTGCGGGCGGACGGCGGGGAGCCGATCGGGTTCGAGCTCGACCCGCTGCGCAAGCAGTTCGTCCTGGGCGGCGGTTTCTTGCCGTACCTCGCCGCGAAGATCCCGTCGGTGCGCGCATGGGAGGCTGCACGATGAGGTATCGGATCGCCGTCCTCGCGGGCGACGGGATCGGCCCCGAGGTGACCGCGTGCGCGGTGCGCGTCCTGCGCGCGGCGCTCCCCGCGTGCACGTTCACCGAAGCGCCGGTCGGCGCGGCGGCGATCGCCACGCACGGCGTCCCGCTGCCGGACGAGACGCCGGCGCTCGCCCGCGCGAGCGACGCGATCCTGTTCGGCGCCGTCGGCGGCCCCGGGTTCGACGGCGTACCGCCGGAACGCCGCCCCGAAGCCGCGCTGCTCGCGCTGCGCAAGACCTTCGGCCTGTACGCGAACGTCCGCCCCGCGCGCGCGTTCCCGGGCCTCGAGGACCGTTCGCCGCTGCGCGCCGAGCTCGTTCGCGGGATGGACTGCGTGATCGTGCGCGAGCTGACCGGCGGCCTGTACTTCGGCCCGAAGCGGGTCGAACGCAGCGACGACGGCGTGACCGTCGCGACCGACACGCTGGTCTACGCCGAGCCGGAGATCGAGCGGATCGCGCGCTTCGCGTTCGAGCTGGCGATGATGCGCGACCGGCGCGTCGCGTCCGTCGACAAAGCGAACGTGTTGGTGAGCTCGCAGCTCTGGCGCCGCGTCGTCTCGAACGTCGCGCGCGAATTCCCCGGCGTCCGGCTGGAGCACGTCCTGGTCGACAACGCCGCGATGCAGCTCGTGCGCGACCCGCGCGCCTTCGACGTGATCCTGACGGAGAACACCTTCGGCGACATCCTCTCCGACGAAGCGGCCGCGATCACCGGCACGATCGGCACCGCGCCGAGCGCGAGCCTCGGCGCCGGCCCCGGCGCGCGCGGGTTCGGCCTCTACGAGCCGATCAGCGGTACCGCCCCGGACATCGCCGGCCGCGGCATCGCGAACCCGTCGGCCGCGATCCTCTCGGCCGCCCTCCTCGCCCGCTTCTCGCTCGGCGAAGAGGACGTCGCCTGGCGCATCGAGCACGCCGTCGCCGCCGCCCTCGCCGACGGCCCCCGCACGGCCGACCTGGAGCGCGACCGCGGCGCGCCCGCGAGCACCGATGCGTTCACCGACGCCGTCATCGCACGGCTGCCGCAGCGCGTCCCGACCGATGCCGCATTGCGCTGCGGCGTGTAGGTATTTCGCAACACTTCGGCCGGCAAGCATCGTACCGCAGCCATACCGTCTACCGCTCTACGTCATCGACGTCATGGTCACGTTCGCCCTCGTGCCGGTCGCGCTCGGCTGGGGATGGTACGGGCTCAATGAATTCATGGCGCGAGCCA
>DATHLL010000596.1:0-8140 GCA_035488195.1 Candidatus Elarobacter sp.
GCGCGCGACGCCGCCACCGCCGCGTTGCCGACGCAGTCCTCGACGAAGGGCACTTCGGTGCCGAGCAGCTCGGCGAGCTTCGTGGCGATGGGGCGCAGCGAGTACTTCGGGTTCGGCTTGCCGTCGGGGCGGCCGAGGTGCGAGAGGATCACCGTCTTCGCGCCGTGCTCGCGCAGCCAGCGCAGCGTCGGCAGCGCTGCGTCGATCCGCGTCGTGTCGGCGATCGCGCCGTCCTTCATCGGCACGTTCAGGTCTTCGCGCAGCAGCACGCGCTTGCCGCGCACCTCGGCGTCCTTCAGGCTGGTGAAGCGCATCTCGTCCTCATCGTTCGGCGTGCGCGCCGCGAACCCGGGGCGCGGCGATCCGGCGGTACGGCGCGAGCGTCGGCGGGCCGTTCGCGAACAGCAGCACCGGCTCGGCCGCGGGGTCCGCGGGGAGCGCGACGAGCTGGCTGCAGACCGTCCCGAACGCGTGCTCGGGGATCGCGACGGTCATCGCGCGGTGCGGGTCCTCGTCGTCGGCGCGGCGCAGCAGCGCGATCCACGCGCTCCAGTCCTCGCGGGCCGGTTCGGGCGGCGGCGCGTCGCGAAACGCGCCGAAGTGCGCGGCGTAGCGCGGCGAGTCCGGCAGGTCGACGCCGTCGGGCGTCGCCAGGTGGTGTCCGGGCGCGAGCGGCGCGACGCGGATCGCGCGCTCGTCGCTCACGACCGCGAACGCCTCGCGGCGGTCGGCGACCAGCACGGTGAAGCCGCGATAGCGGCCGGCGTCGAGCGCGCCGAGCGTTTCGGCGGCGGTGCGCGCGTCGCGCTCGCGCAGCGCGCGCAGCACGAGCTCGCCGCGGCTCGTCTTCCCCGGGAGCGGTCCGAGCCGGTCCATCCCGTTCACGATCGTCGCGACGACGCCGTCGTCGTTCGCGCCGAACCAGCTCCCGCCGCCGAGCGCGTCGCGTCCGGCGACGATCCCCGGCGCGTCCGGCCACCGGCGGCCCGGCGGGTCGAACGCGCGGTCGACCCGCTCGTCGCGGTTCGCCCCGATCAGCAGCGGCCACGGCGCGTCCGGGCGCAGGAGCAGCAAGACGGTGCACATGCTACGAGCCGAAGCGCTCCGCGATGAACGCGATCCAGCGCCGGTAGACGTCGTTGCGGCGGACCGGATCGCCCGGGAAGTGGCCGTCGACCGGATACGCGACGAGCCGCACCGGGCGGCCGAGGTCGCGCAGCGCGTGGAAGAACTCGTAGACGCCGACCGGCGAGACGCGCGTGTCGCCGCGGCAGGTCATGAGCAGCAGCGGCGTGCGCACGCGGTCGGCGTACGCGATCGGGCTCATCGCCGCGGCGCGGGCGCGGTACGGCGCGATCAGCGGCGAGCCGCCGACCAGCGCGCGGTCGGCCGCGATGTCGTCGGCGGTCGCGTAGTCGGCCGCGATGTCGGTGACCGCGGCGCCGGCGACGGCGGCGCGCCAGTCGTGGCGGTGCTCGATCATCCACAGCGTCAGCCCCGCGCCGTACGACCAGCCGCTGACCGCCGTCCGCCGCTCGTCGACGATCCCGAGCTTGCGCACCGCGGCGAGCGCCGCGTCGATGTCCTCGCCGGGACCGCGCAATTTGTCGCCGCCGACCGCGCGCTGGTAGCGCTCGCCGAGGTTGTTGCTGCCGCGGTAGTTCGGCTCGAGGACGAGCCAGCCGCGCGCGGCGAGCAATTGCTCGAGCACGTCGAACCCTTCGGTCGACGCCGAGGTCGGCCCGCCGTGGATCACGACGACCAGCGGATAGTGCCGGCCGGGCTGGAGCGCCGCCGGCTTCACCAGCACCGCGTCGCCGTCGACGCCGACCGAGGTGTGGTACGTGATCCGCGTCGCGCCGGCGAGCGCGAGCGCGCCGAACGCGTCGTTGTACGCGGTGAGCTGCGCCGCGGCGCCGCCGCCCGCGGGCGCGAGATAGAGCTCCGGCGCGCGCGAGGCGGTCTCGCCGACGAACGCGATCGTGCCGTCGCGCGCGATCGCGCCGTCGAGCCCCGAGGTGATGCTGAGCGGTCCGAGGCCGACCGGCTGCGGGCGTGCGCCGTCGAGGCTGCGGAACAGCACGTGCTTCGTGCCGTCCGTGACCGTGAAGTACAGCGCGCGCGAACCGGGCTGCCAGCCGATGTCGCGCACCGCGCGGTCGACCGCGCGCGAGACGGGAGCCGCCGCGGCGCCTCCCGGCGGGGTCAGGAACAGCTCTTCGGGATGGAGCTGGTCGTCGCCGGCGCTGTGCATGAACGCGAGCCGTGCGCCGTCGGGCGACCAGAGCGGATCGTGCTCTTCGTTCGTGAAGCCGGGCAACGCGGTGTCGCGCGCCGTCTCGACGTCGACCAGGTGGACGCGCGCGCCGACCGCGTCGTTCGCGACGTTCGTCGGCGCCTGCACGTACGCGAGCGTCTTGCCGTCCGGCGTGAACGAGAGCGTCGACTCGGCGTCGCCGGAGGTGACGCTGCCGGTGCGCGGTCCGAGCGCGCGCGCCGGCGATCCGTCGAGCGGCTGGAAGAAGAGGTGCGCCGGGCGCGCCGGGCCCGGCGCGAGCGCGGCGTCGTTGCCGACCTCGTACGCGTCGAGATACGTCGCGTCGCCCGTCTTCGCGGCCGCGCCGTCGATCGCGACGAACGCGATCGCGCCGCCGTCGGGCCGCCACGCGAACTGCACGACGTCGTACGACGCGCCGGTCACCCGCCGCGCGCCGTTCCCGTTCGCGTCGGCGACCCACACGCCGTGATCGGCGAGATACGCGATCCGCTCGCCGTCCGGCGACCAGCGCGGCGCGGAGAAGCCGCGCTCCGTGGCGATCGTCGTCCGCGCGCGGTCCGCGACGCGCACGACGTCGAGCCGGCGCGTCCAGCGGTCGTGCTCGCGGTCGGCGGTGCGCACGACGACCAGCACGCGCGAGCCGTCCGCGGTGATCTGCGGGCTCGACACGGAGACGAGCCGGTACGCGTCGTCGGGCTCGAACGCACGGCGTGCCCCGCTCGCCGGCGGCGACGCATCGGCGGCGCGCGCCGCCGCGTGCGCGGCGGGACCCGCGAGGGCGAACGCCGTGCCGGCGAGCGCGGCCGCGGCCCCGAGCTTCGCCGCGGCGGTCACTTCAGGTGCGACGCGAACCAGTCGGTCCAGCGGCCGTACAGATCCAGCGTCCGCACCGGATCGGACGGGAAGTGGCCGTCGACCGGATAGGCGAGGAACGTCGCGTCCTTGCCGTTGTCGCGCAGCGCGCGGTAGTACATCGACGAGGTCGCGAACGGGTCGCGGTTGTCGCCGACGTCGGAGATGATCAGCACCGGCGTCGTGACGTCCTTCGCGTACGTGATCGACGAGGCGCGCCGGTACTCGGCCGCGTTGTTGCCGACGAACGGCGAGCCGTGGAAGAGCGCCTTGTCGGAGTCCGCATCGTCGGCGGTCCCGTAGTCGGCGTACCAGTCGTTCACCGACGCGCCCGACATCGCGGCGCGCCAGATGTGGTATTTCGAGATCATCCACGCGGTCATGATCCCGCCGTAGCTCCAGCCGCCGACCGCGATGCGGCGGTCGTCGACGATCCCGCGCGCGCGCACCGCGTCGACCGCGGCCATGATGTCCTTGCCCGGGCCTTCCTCGGGATCGTACTGCACCGCGTGCTGGTACGCGTAGCCGAGGTTGTCGCTGCCGCGGTAGTTCGGCTCGAGCACGAGCCACCCGCGCGCGGCGAAGAGCTGGCCCTGGCGGTCGAACTGCCGCAGCGAGGCGGAGGTCGGGCCGCCGTGGATGTGCACGATCAGCGGGTACTTGCGCCCCGCCGTGTATCCGGGCGGCAGCAGCAGGACGCCGTCCCCGTGCGCGCCCGTCGACGAGGTGAACGCGATCGCCTCCGACGAGGCGAGGTCGAGGCCGGCGATCGCGGCGTTGTAGTCGGTCAGCTTCACCGGCTCGCCGCCCGGCGTCTTCGCGTAGAGCTCCGCCGGCTGCTTCGTCGAGGTCGCGACGAAGACCATCGTGCCGTCGCGCGCGATCGCGCCGTCGAGCGGCGAGCTGACGTTCAGATCGCCGAGCGGGATCCGCACGGGCGTGTCACCCTGAGCTTGTCGAAGGGCGCCGGCGAGCGATGCGCGCACGAGCGCCATCGACGTTCCGTCGTGCGCGGTGAACAGGATCGCGCTGGAGTCGGGGAGCCAGGTCACGTCGTGGACGGCGCGGTCGTACGCATGCGAGACCGGCGTGCCGTCGCCGCCGCCCGGCGCCGTCACCCACGCCTCGGTGAGCGTGATCTGGTTGTCGCCGGCGGAGTGCGTGTAGGCGACGTGCTTGCCGTCCGGCGAGAAGCGCGGATCGGCCTCGTAGCCCGCGTGCGTGGTGAGCCGCGTCAGCTTCCCGGTCGCGGCGTCGGCGAGCATCGCGTGCGCGCGGTCGGCGTCGTTCAGCACCGCGTTCGGCGCGAGCAGGAACGCGATCGTCTTGCCGTCGGGCGACCACGAGAGCGTCGACTGCGCCTCGCCGGCCGCGACGCTCTCTGCGCCGGAGGTGAGCTGCTTCGCGGTGCCGCCGTCCGCGGCGATCACGAACAGGTGGACGGGCCGCGGCGGCTTGCGCGTCGTGATCGGCGTGTTGCCGACGACGAACGCGTCGCGGAAGCGCTCCGCGCCCTGCTTCTTCGGGAGCGCGTCGGTCGCGGCGTACGCGATCGCGCCGCCGTCGGGCCGCCACGCGAACTGCTCGACGCCTTCCGGCGCTTTCGTCACCGGGTGCGCGTCGCCGCCGTCCATCGGCATGATCCAGACCTGCGGCTTCGCTTCTTCGCCGGTTCCCTCATCGGCGATGAAGGCGAGCTTCGTGCCGTCGGGCGACCAGCGCGGGTCGGCGAGGCCGCGGCGGCGCTCGGTCAGCGCGCGGCGCGCGTGCGTCGCGATGTCCACGATGTCGAGCTCGCGCTCGTTGCGGTCCTCGTTCCAGTTCACCCGCGAGACGATCACGACGGCGCGCTTGCCGTCCGGGGAGATCGCCGGCTGCGCGAGGCCGACCAGCTTGCGGAGGTCGTCGAGCTTCAGCGTCGCGGACGAGGCCGCGGAGATCGGGCTGACGCACGTCGCCGCCGCGAGGAACGCGACGGCGACGGGGAGCGCGGTGCGGAGCGCGTGCTTCACGCGACGGCGGAGGGGATCTTCGCGGCGATCATGTCGGTCAGATCGGCGAGCCTGCACGAGTAGCCCCACTCGTTGTCGTACCACGCGGCGATCTGGATCAGGTCGCCGTTCGCGTTCGTCAGCTTGCCGTCGATGATCGAGCTGTGCGGGTTGTGCTTGAAGTCGCTCGAGACCAGCTCTTCCTCGGTGTATTCGACGTAGTCTTTGAGATCGCCCTCGGCGGCGCCGCGCAGGATCGCGTTCAGCTCCTCGCGCGTCGTGGCTTTCTTCGTCTGCGCGACGAGGTACACCATCGAGACGGTCGGCGTCGGGACGCGCAGCGCGAAGCCGTCGAACGTCCCCTTCACCTCGGGGATCGTCAGGTAGAGCGCCTTCGCGGCGCCGGTCGAGGTCGGGACGATGTTCGTCGCCGCGTTGCGCGCGCGGCGAAGATCCTTGTGCGGGGCGTCGAGGATGTTCTGGTCGTTCGTGTACGAGTGGATCGTCGACATGAAGCCCTTGACCCAGCCCAGGTTGTCGACGATCGGCTTGACCGCGGTCGCCAGACAGTTGGTCGTGCACGACGCGTTCGAGATCACGTCGTGCTTCTGCGGGTCGTACTGGTCGCCGTTCACGCCGAGGACCAGCGTCACGTCCTCGCCCTTGGCGGGCGCCGAGATGATCACTTTCTTCGCGCCGCCGCCGTCGATGTGCGCGCGCGCCTTGGCGGCGTCGGTGAAGATCCCGGTCGACTCGACGACGACCTCGACCCCGAGATCCTTCCACGGCAGCTTCCCGGGGTCGCGCTCGGCGAGCACCTTGATGCTGCGGCCGTCGATCGTGATGCCCTCGCCGCTCGCGCTCACCGTGCCGGGATAGGTGCCGTAGTTCGAGTCGTACTTGAAGAGGTGCGCGCACTCGGCGGCGCTGGTGAGGTCGTTGACCGCCGCGATCTCGACGTCCGGGTACCGTTCCAGGAGGGCCTTGGTGAAGTTGCGGCCGATCCGGCCGAACCCGTTGATACCGATGCGCATAGCCGGGTCGCTTTAAGCGAGGGAGACTTCCGGCTCCTCTCGCTCGCCGCGCAGCCGCTTCACGAGGCGCATCAGGGAGGCGAGCCGGCCGTTGATCGTCGCCTTCCCGACCGGCGGCACGCAGCGCCGCCCCAGCTCCGCCAGCGTCTCGTCGGGGTGGGCCAGCCGGAGCTGCGCCGCCTCGCGCAGCGCCGGCGAGAGGTTCCGCAGCCCGTAGGCGTCGGCGAGCTCCTGGATCGCCTCGCGCTGCGCGGCGGCGGCGGTCGCAGCGCGCACGACGTTGGCGGCCTCGGTGTTCACCAGGCGGTGGATGCGGTTCTTGGTCTCCTTGACCGCCCGCACGTCCTCGAGGTGGAAGACCGCGCCCGAGGCGCCGATCGCGCCGAGCGCGGTGACGATCGCGTCGAGCCCCTTGAGGTAGACGACGCGGCGGCCCTTGCGGAGCATCGTCCGCGGCGCGATCCCCTCGGCGGCGAGCAGCTTCCCGATCCGCTCGGGGCGCGCGGCGTCGGCGGCGACGAACTCGAGGTGGTAGCCGTGTTGCGGGGCGGCGACCGAGCCGGCGCACAGGAACGCCGCCCGCAGCTCGGCGCGCCGCTCGTCGCGGCGGCGGTGCTTCGGCGGCGGCGCCGCGGGCGCGGGGCCGAGGTCGATCTCGAAGGTCGTCGCCTTGTAGAGGCGGCGGTCGTGCCCGCGCCGGACCGGCGCGCCGCTGCGCTGCTCCTCGAAGAGCGTCCGCGCGAGCCGCGCGACCGCGGGCCGGCGCGTCCGGAACACGAGCTCGCCGCCCGCCTCGACGCCGCCGTAGTACGCGAGCCCCTCGCGCAGCGCGGCCCGCACGCGGGGATCCGCCGGAACGTCGCGCGCGAGCGCGTCCTTGGCGTCCGAGGAGAGCCGGGACCGTTCGGCGGGCACGGCGGTTCAGCGCAGCCAGTCGACGGGATCGTCCTTGCGCTCGTCGACGATCTCGTACAGGTCGGCCGGTTTGAGCGAAGGCAGCACGCGCTCGGGGACCATGAGCACGCGCACGGTGAGGAACTTGGTGCGGTAGTGGATGACCAGCACGTCGCCCGCCTTCACCTCGTAGCCCGGCTTGAGCGCGCGCCCGTCCTTGGTGATCCGCCCCGCTTCGATCCCGTCCTTCGCCTCGGCCCGCCGCTTCGCGAGCCGCGACACCTTCATGAACTTGTCCAGCCGCAACGGAACCGCTTTCCGTACCACGAAGCGGTCATCCCTCGCGGAAGGAGCTCGCTATCGCAGCAGCTCGCGGAGGTGATCCGCGCTGATGCCGGCGGCGTCGATCAGCGCGGCGAGCGTTCCCCGCCGCAGCGGCTTATGGAGCGGAATGGTCACGTGCTCGCCGTGCAGTTCGAGCCGCACGTGCGACCCGCTTTGGCGCAATCTCGTCCATCCGAGACGTTCGAAAGCGCGAACGAGATCGGCCCCGTCCACGACGGGCAACCGGCGACTCACGAACTAGCCGATCGAGCGGCGAGTCAGGCCGCGGAGTCGATGACGACGCGTTCGGTGCGAAACTCGATGTCGCCGTCGGGATCGGGCAGATCGTCGCCGCGGTCGCGAGCCACGGAAATCTCGAGCTCGATCGCGTCTTTCGCCATGCGCAGCGCGTCGTCGATGGAATCCCCACACGTGAACACGCGCGGAAACGCGGGGATGATCGCGCGGTAACCGTCATCGTCCGGTTCCAGAAAAACGCGGTAGACGAGAGGGTCTGCCATGCCGCCCGGATTCTTCGCCCGGCGGCCGATCTCCGCGCGTTCCCGGCCCGGCTGCCGATAATGATACGTCATGCTCTCCAATCTAGCCGGCTCATGTGCCAGACGCCCGGCACTCCGTCCGCGATGACAACGCGGGCGCCTGACGAAGCGGCGTTCATGCCGTTCAGCACGACGATCGCGGGGAGCTTGCCGAAGCCGGCGTGGCTCGCCGAGCCGGAGCGGATCTTTCCGAGCTGGCGGCTCGAA
>DATHLL010000597.1:0-3188 GCA_035488195.1 Candidatus Elarobacter sp.
GCGCGCGACGCATCCGACGTGATCGGCAAGCTCTCGGGAAAGGCCTACTGGCGCAAGCTGTTCGTGCGCACCGGCGTCGCGCCGGTCGCCGAAGCGCGCGCGATCTGCGCGGAGATCATCGAGACCGGCGGCCAGCCACGCCTTCTGTAAGCCACGGGCGGCTCGGCCGAAGGCCGAACGCGAAGGGTCCGGCGTCAGCCGGACCCACTAACTCATCCCGCGCTCGGGCGTTCCGCGGGCCGCGCGGTTCGAGGCGCACAGCGCGTGGCCGCAACCGCAGTCGGTCGCGAGCGACGCCTTCCCGGCCTCGACGTCGGCGAGCTCCACGGTGTTCGCGGAGCACCACTCGTGGCACGGCCCCGCGCTCACCAGATCGTTGCACCCGCACGCGGCGTTGATGCACTGATGCGCGGGAGCGGGCGGCGGATCAATCGAGGCGCTCATGCAGGGGCTTGTACCCTGCGCGGACGACGTTCCCCCATGCGCCGAACCGCCTCCGCGTCCGCCCTCGCCTGGGCCGCCTCCGTGCTCGCGTGCGCCGTCGCCGCGAGCGCCGCGATCCCGCCGCCGCCGCCGGCGAAGCGGATCCCGGTCACCGACACCTACTTCGGGACGACCGTCGTCGACCCGTACCGCTGGATGGAGAGCGGCGGCCCCGACTTCCAGGCGTACCTCAAGGCGAACAACGACCGGACCCGCGCGATCCTCGACGCGATCCCCGGCCGCACCGCGCTGGCGAGCCGCCTGCAGGCGCTCTCCGAGACCTCGAACGTCTCCTCGGGCGTCGTCTCGCGGCACGGCGCGTACTTCTACGAAAAGCTCCCGCCCGGTGCGAACTCGACGAAGCTCTACGTGCGCTCGGGGATCGGCGGCGCGGAGCGCGTCCTGGTCGATCCGGACACGCTGAGCGGTCCGCGTCAAGCGATCTCGTACTTCATGCCCTCGAACGACGGGACGCGCGTCGCGTACGGCCTCTCCGCCGGCGGCTCGGAGAACGCGACGGTCCGCGTCGTCGACGTCGCGACCGGGACGACGCTCCCCGACACCTCCGATCGCGCCGACTTCGGCGTCTCGGCGTGGAGCGACGACGGCAAAGCGTTCTACTACCTCAAGCGCCAGGAGATCGCGCCCGGCGCCTCGCCGCTGGCGAAGTATCAGAACGTCCGCTCGTACCGGCACGTCATCGGCCAGCCGGGGAGCGCCGACGTCGCGGTGTTCGGGGCCGGCGTCAACCCGAACGTCGACGTGCCGCCCACCTCGTTCGCTTCGATCGGGATCGGGCCGGAGTCGCCGTACGCCGCCGGCGTGCTGATCAACGGCGTCGAGCCGTTCGCGACGATCTACGTCGCGCCGAAGAGCGCGCTCGCGAACCCCGCGACGGTTCCGTGGAAGCTCGTGATCCGCCCCGAGGACAAGATCACCAACGCCGTCGTCCAAGGCTCGACGGTCTACGCGCTCACCGCGAAGGACGCGCCGCGCTTCAAGGTCGTGAAGTTCGACATCGCCAACGGATCGCTCGGCACCGCGACCGACGTGGTGCCGGCGGGGACGCGCGTGATCGACGCGATCGCGAACGCGAGCGACGCGCTCTACGTTCTCTCGCGCGAGAACGGGCTCGGGCGCATCACGCGCGTCGGCTACGACGGCGCGGCGCGCGACGTCCCGCTGCCGGTGAACGGCTCGATCTCCGGGCTCGCGACGGAGTACGACCGGCCGGGGTTCCTCGCGCAGCTCACCTCGTGGACCGCCGCGCCGCTCTGGTATTCGTACGACGCGAACGCGAACGCGCTGGTCGACACGAAGCTCGATCCGCCCTCGCCCGTCGACTTCTCGAACATCGTCGCCGAAGAGGTGACCGTGCCCGCCGGCGACGGGACGCAGATCCCGCTCTCGATCGTGCACCGCCGCGACATGAAGCGCGACGGCTCCAACCCGACGCTGCTCTACGCGTACGGCTCGTACGGGATCTCCAGCCCGCCCGGGTTCTCCGCCTCGCGGATGGCGTGGTTCGAGCAGGGCGGCGTCTACGCGGTCGCGCACGTGCGGGGCGGCGGCGAGTACGGCGAGGAATGGCACCTCGCCGGCAAGGACGCGAACAAGACGAAGACGATCAGCGACTTCGTCGACTGCGCGAAATGGCTGGTCGCGCAGAGGTACACCTCGCCGGCGAAGCTCGGCGCGCGCGGCGGTAGCGCCGGCGGGATCACGATGGGCGGAGCGATCACGACCGCGCCGCAGCTCTTCGCGGCGGTGCTCGACGAAATCCCCGTCTCCGACCAGCTCCGCATCGAGACGACGCCGAACGGCCCGCCGAACGTGCCCGAGTTCGGCAGCGTGAAGACCGAGCAGGGTTTCCGCAACCTCTACGCGACCAGCGCCGTGCAGCACGTCGTCAAGGGCGGGAAGTATCCGGCGGTGATGCTGACGACGGGGATCAACGACCCGCGCGTCGACCCGTGGCAAGCCGCGAAGATGGCGGCGACGCTGCAGGACGCGACGGCGAGCGGGAAGCCGATCCTGCTGCGCGTCGACTACGAAGGCGGTCACGGCCTCATCGGCAGCGGCCGTTCGCAAGCGGTCGCGCTGACCGCCGACGAGTACTCGTTCCTGCTCTGGCAGTTCGGCACGCCGGGGTTCCAGCCGGCGCTCTGATCCCCGCGTTTCGGCTCTCGGCCGCCGTCATCGCGCTCGCCGCGGCCGCCGCGTGCGGGCGCGCCGAGCTCCTCTCGTTCGCGTCCGGCGCGACGTTCTCCGGACAATCCCCGCCGCACGGACCGCTCTCGATCGTTCCGCTGCCGCGCTTCGTGCGGGCGCAAACCGGCTCGTTCGCGTGGCCGCGGGCCGTGCGAATCGCTGCGAGCAGCATCGCCGAACGGCGCGCGGCCGAACCGCTGCGCGGATACCTCGCCTCCGCCGGCGTCGGCTCGTCCGTCGCCGAACGGAGCGCGCGCGCCGGCGTCGCGGTCGAGCTCGCGCAGCCGCAAGACCCGCGGTTCGGCGCCGAAGGCTACGAGCTGCGCGTGCGCGGCGACGGCGTGACAATGCGCGCGAACACCGCCGCCGGGATCTTCTACGCGCTGCAGACGCTCGAACAGATCACCTCGCGCCGCGCGGACGGCGTTCGCAGCGCCGCGGTGACGATCGTCGACCGGCCGGAATACGCGTGGCGCGGGATCCACCTCGACGTC
>DATHLL010000598.1:0-8734 GCA_035488195.1 Candidatus Elarobacter sp.
GCGCGGCGAGCGCGGAGACGTACGCGATCGTTCCGGTCGAGGGGAGCGCCGAGGCGGCGCTGCGCGAGCTCGCGACGCAGCGGATCGCGGCGCGGACGAACGGCGAGCGCGTGCAGAGTGCCGCGGCGGCATGCGCGGCGCATCCGGTGCGCGCCGTGCTGACCGGGACGCTCTCGGTCGGGCGGCAGACCGCGTTCGGCGGCGGGACCGCGCGGTTCGAGCTCACCGTCAGCGACTGCGCCGGCAAGGTCGAGTGGCGGCAGACGCACGCGAGCACCGCCGGGAGCGCACAGGGCCAGCGGATCGCGACCGAGCGCGCCGTCGACGCCGCGCTCGCCGCGTACCTGAGCCCGCCGAAACACGGCCGGAGCTGACTGCCGCGACGCGCGCGGCCGCGCGGGAGCGGTGCGCGCGCGGGACGAACGTCTCCGCACGTCGCGATACCGCTCCCTTGGGTGACCGCATGACCGTTCGTCGTCTCCGCACGCTCGCGTTGTCCGCAGCTTTCGCCGCGACGCTCGTCGCGCCGGCGAGCTTCGCCGCCGCGCAATCGGCGCCGCCGGCCGCGCCCGCGGCGCCCGCCGCGCTCACCGTGACCTCGCGCGACTCCGCGATCGTCAAACCGCTCGCCGAGATCGGCCGCGTCCGCGCGCGCACGCCGTACTGCGCCGCGCTGGCGAAGGCGCGTCCCGGGATCGACGCGGCGATCACGTTCGAGTACCTCGCGCCGGCGCTCGCGAAGGACCTGCGCGCGGTCCGCTTCGACTCGGAGCTGCACCGCCATCTCGCGCTGCGGCACGCCGACGCGGATCTCGCCGCGCTCGGCGAGATGGCGAGCCGCGGCCGCGCGGAGGTTCGCGCGCTGCGCCAGGCCGCGTACGCCGACGGCGTCGACGACCAGAAGCGCCAGGAGATGCTCGCGCTGGCGAACGCGATCGACGGCGCGAAAGAGCGCCAGAAGTTCCTCGCGAAGTCGATCGCGCGCACGGTCGGGATCTTCCACGAGATTCCGATCCACACGGTCGTGACCACCGCGTCCGACGACTCGCACGCCGCGAACCCCTTCAGCGGCTCGACGTGGCAGCAGCGTGACGCCGAGTCCGCCGCGAACACCAGCCTCAGCCCGGAAGCCGCGTACGTCACGCAGTCGACGCTCGACATGATCGAGCAGCAGGACCGCGCGCAGACGCTGTTCGCGACGTTCAACGCCGAGCAGTACATCCGCGAGGACATGGCCGACGCAGCGAAGCACGCGAAGCTCGCGATGGAGGCCGGCGGCTGCGCGCCCTGACGCGCGGCAACCTGCGTCAGGCCTCGTCGGCCTCCCGAAGATCGATCAGCCCGGGCGGGAGCTCGACGCTGATCCGCTTCGCGCCGACGTCGATCGCCTTCACGAACGCCCCGACCAGCGGAACCATCGCCCGCGCGCCGTCAACGCGAGCGGCCCGCATCGTGTCACCCTGAGCTTGTCGAAGGGCGACCACCAGCACGTCCTGCGCGGGATAGTGCTCGACCGCGACGACCTCGGCGAGCGCCGTGCCGCGCTCGTCGACCAGCGTGCAGCCGACCAGGTCGTCGTCGAAGTACTCGCCGGCGCCCAGCGCGACGTCGGCGCGGCCGATCATCAGCGTCGCGCCCGCGAACGCCTCGGCGGCGGTCGCGTCGTCGACGCCCTCGAACGCGATCAGCGGACGGTTCTGATGCCGTCGCAGCGAGCGGATGCGCACCTCGCGCGAGCCGCCGCCGGCGAGCACCGCGCGAACGGTGACGCCTTCGGCGAGCGCGTCGTCGCCGATGCGGCTCGCCGCGAGCTTCAGCTCGCCGCGCAGACCGAAGACGCCGGCGATGCGGCCGGCGTTCGCCTCATTCGTCAGCCTGTCCTGAGCCTGTCGAAGG
This sequence comes from Candidatus Elarobacter sp., assembly GCA_035488195.1. Lineage (GTDB taxonomy): Bacteria > Vulcanimicrobiota > Vulcanimicrobiia > Vulcanimicrobiales > Vulcanimicrobiaceae > Vulcanimicrobium. Next base: position 1,897 of record DATHLL010000598.1, read on the forward strand.
ATCGTCGTCGCCCGGATCTTCGCCGGACGGCAGGTTGATCGCGTCGTCGCCCGCGTGCTCGGCCTGTTGCTCGAGCACCTCGTCCTCGAACGAGATGATGTCGATGCTGATCCGCGTCTCGGCGCTCGCGCGGACGAGCGTGCGCAGGGCCTGCGCGACGCGCCCGCTGCGGCCGATCACCTTGCCGAGATCCTCGTGCTCGACGACGAGCTCGACGACGGGCCCCTTGTCGGTGTCGACCTCTTCGACCAGCACCGAGTCCGGTCGCGAGACCAGCTTGCGCGCGAGGAACGCGAGGAGATCGAGCGCGCGCTGCTGCGCGACGGCCGGGTCCTCGGTCTTGCGCGCGCCGCGGTCGGCGCCGTACTCGCGGCGTCCGCCGCCGCGCCGCCCGCCGCCTTCACCGCTCGCCGTTCCGCCGCCGGTCCGGTCGCGGCGGTCGCCGCGCGGACCGCGCCGCGGCCGTTCGTCCTCGGGCTCGATGTCGTCGTGCGCGGCCTCGTCCGACGCAATGCGGCGCGCGCCGAGCGTCGACTTCCGCTCTTCTTCGCCCTCGGACTCCTCGTCACCGAAGAGGCCGAACTCGTCGTCGAACGCGCTCACGGCTTAGGACTTCTTGCCTTTGGGCTCGCGCTTCGTCTCGGAGATCGGCCCGCGCTCGATGAGACCGAGCTCGGCGAAGAGACGGCGGACCGGGTCGGACGGCTGCGCGCCCTTCGCCAGCCACTCCTTCGCTTTGTCCTGATCGACGACGAGCGTCTTCGGCTCCGTGCGCGGGTTGTAGTGTCCGAGGATCTCGATGAACCGCCCGTCGCGCGGCGAGCGCGCGTCGGCGACGACGAACCGGTACGTCGGCTGTTTCTTGGCGCCCATGCGGCGCAATCTGATCTTGACCATGTCGACTTTCTAGGGTTTACCGCCCGATGCCGAGCGGGAGTTTGGGGAACCGGCCCTTTTTCATGCCGCCCAGTTGTTTCATCATCTGCCGGGACGCCTCGAACTGCTTCACCAGCTTGTTGACGTCCGAGACCTGCGTCCCGCTGCCGACCGCGATCCGCTTGCGGCGCGAGCCGTTGAGGATCTCCGGCCGCTCGCGCTCGCGGCGCGTCATCGAGCAGATGATCGCCTCGACCTTCGAGACGTCGCGCTCGTCGATCTCGACGTTCGGCAGCGCCTTCGAGAGACCCGGGATCATCTTCATGATGTCCGTCATCGAGCCCATCTTCCGCACCTGCCGCAACTGCGCCAGGAAGTCGTCGAGCGTGAACTGCGACTTGCGCAGCTTCTTCGCGAGCTCTTCCGCCTGCTGCTCCGAGTAGACGCTCTGCGTCTTCTCGATCAGCGTGAGGACGTCGCCCATCCCGAGGATCCGCGAGGCGAGCCGGTCCGGGTAGAACGGCTCGAGCGCGGTGACCTTTTCGCCGACGCCGACGAACTTGATCGGCGCGCCGGTCATCCGGTGGATCGAGAGCGCCGCGCCGCCGCGCGCGTCGCCGTCCATCTTGGTGAGGATCACACCTGTGATCCCGAGCCGTGCGTCGAACGTCTGCGCGACGTTGACCGCTTCCTGGCCGGTCATCGCGTCGGCGACGAACAGGATCTCGGTCGGCTTGACCGCGGCCTTGATCCTCTCGAGCTCCTCCATGAGGCGCTCGTCGATCTGCAGGCGGCCGGCGGTGTCGACGATGACGGTCGGGATCCCGAGCCGCTTCGCCTCGGCGACGCCGTCGCGCGCGATCTGCACCGGATCGCCCTGGCCCTCGTCGAAGACCGGCAAGTCGATCTGCTTGCCGAGCGTCTTGAGCTGGTCGATCGCGGCCGGGCGGTAGACGTCGGCGGCGACCAGCAGCGTGCGGCGGCCCTGCTCTTTCAAGCGCAGCGCGAGCTTCCCCGCGTGCGTCGTCTTGCCGGAGCCTTGCAGGCCGACCATCAGGTAGACGGTCGGCGGCGCGTCGCTGTACGTCAGCCGCGCCGCGGCGCCGCCCATCAGCTCGACCAGCTCGTCGTGGACGAGCTTGACGACCGTCTGCGCGGGCGTGAGCGAGGTCAGGACGTCGCTGCCGACGGCCTTCTCTTTGATCGCGGCGACGAACTCTTTGGCGACGGGGAGCGCGACGTCGGCCTCGAGCAGCGCGATGCGGACTTCGCGCAATACCTCGGCGACGTCCGACTCGGAGAGTCGGCCGCGGTTCGCCAGCCTGTCGAAGATCGCGCCTAAGCGCTCGGAGAGGGCCTCGAGCAAATGCTATTCCTTCGAAGCGAGGACCGTGTCCACTTTTTGGACGGCGTCGCCGACGGTCTTGATCTTCTCGGCCTCTTCGTCGGGGATGTCGATCCCGAACTCGGTCTCGAACGCCATGACGAGCTCGACCTGGTCGAGCGAGTCCGCGCCGAGATCGTCGGTGATCGACGCCTCGGGCGTCACTTCGTTCTCTTCGACGCCGAGCTGCTCGACGATGATCTTCTTGACGCGATCGAAAGTGTCGGAAGCCATTGTGCTTGTGAGTCTCCTACGGAAGGTGCTGGGAGCCGGGCTTACATCAGGAAGCCGCCGTCGACCACCAGCGTTTGGCCGGTGACGTAACGGGCGGCGTCGGAGGCGAGAAAGGTGACGACGGGCGCGACGTCCTCGGGCGCGCCGGCGCGGCCGAGGGCGATCGTGTTCAGATAGTGCTCGCGCGCCGGCCCCGGCATCTCGGAGGTCATCGCGGTCTCGATGAGACCGGGCGCGACCGAGTTGACGCGGATGTTGCGCGACCCGAGCTCTTTCGCGAGCGACTTCGCAAGACCAAGCAGGCCCGCTTTCGTCGCCGCGTAGGCGCTCTGCCCCGGGTTCCCCGCCAGGCCGACGATCGAGGAGACGAAGACGATCGCGCCGCCGCGCTGCTTGATCATCGGCTTCGCGACCGCGGCACTGAGGTAGAACGCCGACTTCAGGTTGACGTCGATCAGGCGGTCGAGGTCCTCGCCCTTGAAGCGCAGGATCAAGCCGTCCTTCGCCTGCCCGGCGTTCGCGACGGCGACGTCGATGCGGCCGAACTCCTTCAGCACCAAGCCGATCGCCTCGTTCACGTCGGACTCGCTGGCAACGTCGGCGAGGTGCAGCGTGACCTTCGCGCCGGCGCGCGCCTGCTCGCAGGCGGCCTTCGTCTCGGCGAGCGCGAGCGTGTCGCGGCCGAACAGCGCGAGGTCGGCGCCGCTGCGCGCAAGGTCGACCGCGATCGCGCGGCCGATCCCGCGGCTCGCGCCGGTCACGACGGCGACTTTCCCGGTCATCCGCGCGCGGGCTCGGGCTGCGGCGCGAGCTGCGCGCGCAATTTCTCGACGCCGGCCGCGTCGGAGACGGTGATCGCCTTCGGCGCGCCCTCGATGCGCTTGAACATCGGCGCGAGCACCGGCGAGGCGCCGAACTCGACGATGAGGTCGAGCTTCATCGCGACCATCGCGACGGCGGTGTCGTGCCAGAGCACCTCGTCGGTCACCGAGCGGACGAGGTTCGTCTTGATCCGCTCGACGTCGTCGTACGGCTTCGCGTCGACGTTCGAGATCACCGTGAAGCGCGGCGGCGTCACCACCGCGGCGCGGACGTGCGGCGCGAACTCGTCGCGCGCGGGATCCATCAGCACGCTGTGCCACGCGCCGCTGACGTTGAGCGGGACGACGCGCTTCGCGCCGGCCTCCATCGCGTACTCGCCGGCGACGCGCACCGCCTCGGCGTCGCCGCTGATCACGATCTGTCCCGGCGCGTTGAAGTTCGCGAGTTGCACGCGCCCGGCACCCTCGTCGACCGCGCGCGCGACGGCGGCGCGCAGCGCCTCCGGCGCGAGCCCGAGCACGGCGGCCATCGCGCCGTTCGCCCGCGTCGCGGCGCGGTGCATCGCCAGCCCGCGCTCGTTGACCAGCGTCAGCGCCGTCTCGAAGGGCAGCGCGCCGGCGAGCGTGAGCGAGCAGTACTCGCCGAACGAGTGGCCCGCGCTCACGACCGGCCGCAGCGCCTCGCCGGCCGCTTGCGCGAGCGCGACGTTGGTCACGAAGATCGCCGGCTGCGCGTAGCGCGTCTCGGTCAGCTTCTCCGCCGGGCCGTGCTCGCACAGGGCGAGCAGATCGTAGCCCAGGAGCGTCTTCGCGGCGGCGAAGCACTGCGCAGCGGCGGGGTACGCGCGCGCGACGTCGACGCCCATCCCGACGGCCTGCGAGCCCTGCCCCGGAAAGATGACGCCGGCGCGCATGCTAGACGGCGGCCTTCCCGTTCCGCGACGGCTTCACGTCGCCGTTCCAGCGCCACGCGACCGCGCCCCAGCTCAGCCCGCCGCCGAAGCCGACGAACACGACGACGTCGCCGTCCTTCAGCTTGCCGGACGCGACCGTCTCGGAGAGCGCCATCGGGATCGAGGCGGCGCTGGTGTTCCCGTAGCGGTCGATGTTGACGATCACGCGGTCGGGCGGCATCGCGAGGTGCTTCGCGGCGGCGTCGATGATGCGGCGGTTCGCCTGGTGCGGGATCAGCCAGGTGACGTCCTCGCGCGTGATCCCCGCCTTGTCGAGCGCGACGTCGGTCGCCTCGATCATCTTGGTGACGGCGAAGCGGAAGACTTCACGGCCGTTCATCACGACCTTGTTCTTCCGCTCCGCGATGTCTTCGGCGCTGATCGGCGGCGTCGCGGTCCCGCCGGCCTTGACGTAGAGGTTCGTCGGATCGCTGCCGTCGGCGCCGAGCTCGGCGGCGAGGAAGCTGTCGGTCTCGCTCGCCTCGAGCACCACCGCGCCGGCGCCGTCGCCGAAGAGCACGGCGGTCGAGCGGTCTTCGTAGTCGATGATCCGCGAGAGCTCCTCGGCGCCGATCAGCAGGATGCGCTTGAAGACGCCGGTGCGGACCATGCTCGAGGCGACGGTGAGCCCGTAGATGAACCCGCTGCAGGCGATCTCCATGTCGAACGCCGGGACGCCCGGGATCCCGAGCTTCGAGCCGACGATGCAGGCGGTCGCGGGGAAGAGATAGTCCGGGGTGACGGTCGCGACGATGATGCAGTCGAGGTCCTTCGGCTCGATCCCGGCCGACGCGAGCGCGTGGCGCGCCGCGGCGAGCGCGATCTCGGACGTCGGCTCGTCGAGCGTCGCGACGTGCCGCTCCTTCATCCCGGTGCGCGTGGTGATCCACTCGTCCGACGTGTCGAGCATCCGCTCGAGATCGGCGTTGGTGAGCAGCCCTGCGGGCACGTGGTGCCCGACGCCCGCGATGCGCACGCCGTTCATCTGTTGCACGTCAGGTGGCGGACCGAGAATCCACTAGCCGTGCGAGTGCCCGGCGTGCTCGTCCTTGTTCACGACTTGCCGGCCGTCGTACGTCCCGCAGAAGTCGCACACGAAGTGCGGGCGCTTCGGCTGGTGGCACTGCGGGCACTCGACCGTCGTCACGGGGTTGAGCTTCCAGTTCGCAGCGCGCCGGCTACGCGTCTTGGACCGGGGGGTTTTCCACTTGAGGTTCGCCATGATCGCCTTCCGTCGGGGGAGGACAGGTGCACCCGCCTCCTTCGTTCTTGCTCTGACCGCAGGTGCCGCACAGCCCGCGGCACTCCTCGCGGCACAGGATCGTGTACGGGAGCGCGCTGGTCACGAGCTGTCTGACCAGGTCGCCCACGTCCAGGGACGTGCCGCTCAGTACGTTGTTCTCGCCGAAGGGATCGCTCGTTCCGCTCGGCGGATCGAAACGTTCCTCGACCTCGACCGTCATCGGGACGACGACGTCCTCCAGACACCGGTCGCACGGTCCCGCGGCGGTCGCCTCGATGGTGCCGCTGATGTCCAGACCGCGGTCGACGCGCCGCAGGTCCAGGCGAGCGTGCGCCGGCTGCGGGAACGTGACCGTGGAGAACGGCGGAACCTCGACGCGCTCGTCGAGGGACATCGGGCGCCCTGCGAACAGGACGGATCCGACGTCGATGACCAGTGAAGAACCCATACCATAGAACGAGGTTCCCCGCGAGGAGAACCCCATGCAACCGACTCATGGTAGACGACGCCCGGGGGCTTGTCAACGAACGACGGCGCAGGGCTTGCCGGAGCGAGCGGTCCGCGTGATGGGCCGGGTGCAATGGACACGCACCTCAACGTCGCCTTCGGCCCGCAGATCGCGGCCGCGGCGACCCGCCACCACCTCGACCCTCGCCTGCTCGCCGCCGTCGCCGCTCAGGAGACCGGCGGCCCGGGCGCCGACTCCGGCCGCAACGTCGTCGGCGACGGCGGCCACGGCCACGGGGTCTTCCAGATCGACGACCGCTGGCACGCCTTCGCCCGCTCGCCCGCGGCGATGGACCCGGCCCGGAACGCCGACTACGCCGCCGGGCTGCTCGAGTCGAACCTCGGGCGCTACGGCGGGGACGTCCGCGCCGCGCTCTCCGCCTACAACGCCGGCTCGCCGAGCGCGACCGGGACGAGGACCGACTGGGGCGACGGCAGGCCCGTCGGCTACGCCGACTCGGTCCTCCGCCACTACGCCCGCCTGGGCGGCGATCCGGGCTCCACGGCCGGGTTCGTGCTGCCGCCCGCCGGCCTCTCCGGGGCCGACACCGGTGATGACGCCGCGTCCGTGGACGCGCTTCGCGGCGCGGCGGCGGACCTGGGCTACTGCCCGGCGGCGGCGATGCCGCTGAACCTGCCCGCGTACCGGCCGCTCCCGCAAGCGGACGGCCGCGACCGCGACCTCGCGCCCGCGATCGGCGGCGCGGACGACGACTCCACCACCGACTAAAGAAAGGACGCGAGCGATGGGATTCAACCTCTTGGGCGCGGTCGCCGGGGCCGCGCAGGGCGCCGCCATGGGCGGCAACCCGCTGACGAT
>DATHLL010000599.1:0-9087 GCA_035488195.1 Candidatus Elarobacter sp.
CGGCCGAGCCGCCCATGACGAGAGCCCCGCGCCGCAAGGCCCGGGGCTTTCTTCGTGTTTAGCGTTCCAGGCGGATAGGGAGCGTGTAGCTAGTGCTGCGGCCGTCGGCGGTCGAGGCGACGAACTCGATCTGGTAGGTGCGGTTGAGCAAGAAGAACGGGATCGCGCTCGGGAGCTGGTCCTGGCCCGAGAAGTACCCGGGACCGCCCTGCGGGATGCCGAGCTCGCGGCCCATCGTCCGCGCGACGACGGTCGTGACGTCGGGGCTCGTCGTCACCCGGACCAGCAACGGCCCGCCCTTGTGCAGGACGCGGTCGTTCAGCGCGATCTCGACGATCCGCGGCGCCCCGCTCGGCCCCGGCGTGGGATCGACGACGTACGCGAACGGGTTCGGCGAGCCGCTCGGCTGCGGCGAGGGCGTCGGCGTCGGCGGGACGGGCGTGGTGGTCGCGGACGGGACCAGGGCCGGTGAGGCGGCCGCGGGCGCCGCGGGCCCCGGGCTCGGCAGCGGGACCGGCGAGGGCGCCGGGGCGAGGAGCGCGACGAGCAGCGGGGTGGCGTAGAGCGCGAGCATGGTTCCTCCGAGCAACGCCGGGTCCCGCGACCCGGTTCCGGCGGCGACGTCCTGGAGATACCCGGCCGCGCCGGTCACCGACGCCGTCAGCAGTGCCAGCGACGCCGGGGTGACCCCCGCCCGCGCCACGACCGGGACGAGCCAGATCGCATACCACGGCTCCGGCGAGGGCAGGACGAGCCAGCCCGCCAGCGCCGCGCCCGCGAGGAAGTCTCCGTCACGCCAGGCCCGCCGGACCGCGGCGAACGCGGTGAGCCCGATCGCGAGCCCGAGGCCGATCGGCAGCGCGGAGCCGGACCAGTTCGCGAGCGCGAATGCGTGCACGAGCGAGACGCGCGGCGGGCCGTCCGGACGGTCCAGCCCCGGCGAGACGGCAGACCAGAGGAGCGGCGCGTACGCGATCGCGAGCGCGCCGAACGCGACCGCCGCCGCGAGGGCGCGGTCGCGCCGCCGAAGCTGGAGCAGCTCGGCGACCAGCGGGACGACCGCGACCGCCTTCACCGCGGTCGCCGCGATCAGCGCCGAGACCCGCCGTAGCGCCGGCGGCCGAGGCTCGCGCGCGATCCGGTGCGCGGGCAGCGCGGCGAGGACGGCGGCGAGCCAGAAGACGTCGTTGTGGCCCTCGGCGGCGCCCCAGACCACGACCGGGTGGAACATCAGCAGCAAGGCCAGGCGAGGCCGCCGGGTCCGAGCGGCCAGCGTGATGCACGCGAGCAGTCCGGCCGCCGCGAGCGCGCGCAACACCAGGATCGTCCCGCCGGGGCCGAGCGGCCGGGTCAGCGCGACGGCGGCGGCGCACGGGAGCGTGAAGAGCGGGCCGTAGACGTCGCGCGGGATCGACCCGTCCCAGGCGCGCAGCGCGGCGCTGAGGAGCCCGTCGTGCAGCGGCGCGAGCTCGGCGGCGCGGTAGGCGTGCGCCCACGGGTTCGCGCCGTGCCCGAGCAGTGCGCCGTACGCCGCGTAGGCCCAGACGTCCGCGGAGACGACCGGGAGCGCCAGCCCGCACGCCAGCGCGACCGCGACCCAGACCAGGCGAACGGACACGCCGAGGGCTTCGCGACGTCTCCGCACGAATCCGCAGCCGCGATGGATCTCGGCTGGCTGCGGCGCGCCCTCGCCGACAAGCGCGACGGCGGCACGCTCGACGGCGACACCTGGGCACGGATCGTCGAGGGCTACGCGCGCGGCGAGATCGGCGAGGCGCCGGTCGCCGCGCTCGCGATGGCCTGCACGATCCGCGGGATGGCCGACGCCGAGATCGCCGCGCTGACCGGCGCGATGGTCCGCTCCGGCGACGTGATCGCGTTTCCGCCCGGGCGCGTCGTCGTCGACAAGCACTCCTCGGGCGGCGTCGGCGACACCGTCTCGCTGATCGCCGTCCCGCTGGTCGCCGCCTGCGGCGTCCCGGTCGCGAAGCTCTCCGGCCGCGCGCTCGGCCACACCGGCGGGACGCTCGACAAGCTCGAGGCGATCCCCGGCGTGCGGACCGGCCTCGAACCGGACGCCTTCGTCGCGCAGGTCGAGGCCATCGGCTGCGCGATCGCCGCCCAGTCGGCGCGCCTGGTCCCCGCCGACAAGAAGCTCTACGACCTGCGCGATCGCACCGCGACGGTGCCGTCGGTCGGGCTGATCGCCGCCTCGATCGTCTCGAAGAAGATCGCCGCGGGCGCCGGCGCGATCGTCTTCGACGTGAAGGCCGGGCGCGGCGCGTTCATGGCGACCGTCGCGGACGCGCGGCGGCTCGCCGAGACGCTGGTGCGGCTGTCCGCCTCGTTCGGGCGCCGCGCGAGCGCGCTGGTCAGCGACATGGAGGAGCCGCTCGGCGCCGCGGTCGGGAGCGGGATCGAGGCGGTCGAGGCGCGCGACTTCCTGCGCGACGACGAGCGCGATCCGCGGCTCGCCGAGGCGGTCTTCGCAGTCGCGCACGAGATGCTCCGCGTCGGCGGCCTCGCCGAGCGCGAGATCGAGCCGCGCGCGCTCGACGCGCTCCAGTCCGGCGCCGCGTACGAGCGGTTCGCGGCGCTGGTCGAGGCGCAGGGCGGAACGCGCGCGGCGCTCGAGCGGATCGCCCCGCACCCGCACCGTGCGACCGCTTCCGCGAAGGCGGACGGCGTGGTGACCGCGATCGACGCCGCCGCGATCGGCGAGCTGGCGCGCGAGGCGACCGCCGCCGACGGGCCGTTCGCCGGGATCCGGATCGTCGCGCGGGTCGGAACCCCGGTCCGCGCCGGCGACGTCCTCGCCGAGTGCGCCGGTCCCTCGCTCGATCCGGCGGCGGTCGCGCGCGCCTTCACGGTCGGTGCCGCCGCGCCGCCGCCGCGCCCGCTCGTCGCCTCGGTGGTGAGGGATGCCGGGCTCGGCGCGTTGGTGAACGGAGGATGGAGATGAACCGCATGCAGACCAACGGCCGCGCGGCCGGGCGCGTCGTCGTCACCGGCGCGGCCGGGCTGATCGGCAGCGCGCTCGTGCGGCATCTGAACCTCGAAGGGATCGACGAGATCGTCGCGGTCGACCGGCTCGGGACCAGCGAGAAGTGGCGCCATCTCGTCCCGCTGCGCTTCGCCGAGTACTACGACGCCGAGGAGTTCTACGCGCGGATCGCGCGCGAGCCGGACGCGTTCGGCGAGGTCTCGACGGTGTTCCATCTCGGCGCCTGCTCGTCGACGACCGAGCGCGACGCCTCGTACCTCGTCGCGAACAACGTGAGGCGCTCGCAGGAGCTCGCGCGCTGGGCGTTCGAGCGCGGCGCGCGCTTCGTCTACGCGTCCTCGGCGGCGACGTACGGCGCGCTCGAGAGCGGGATGCGCGAGGACCTCGACCCGCACGCGCTGCGCCCGCTGAACATGTACGGGTACTCGAAGCACCTCTTCGACCAGTGGATGCGCCGCGAAGGGCTGCTGGAGCGCGCAGTCGGGATCAAGTACTTCAACGTCTACGGCCCGAACGAGGACCACAAGGGCGAGATGCGCAGCGTCGTCGCGAAGGCGTACGAGCAGATCCGCGAGCGCGGCACGATCCAGCTCTTCAAGAGCTACCGCGACGGGATCGCCGACGGCGAGCAGACGCGCGACTTCCTCTACGTGAAGGACGCGGCGGCGATCACCGCGTTCCTCGCGCGCGCGCCGCAGGCCGGCGGGCTGTACAACGTCGGCTCGGGCGTCGACCGCACCTGGAACGATCTCGCGCACGCGGTCTTCGCCGCGCTCGAGCTGCCCCCGCGGATCGAGTACGTCGAGATGCCCGACGTGCTGCGCGGGAAGTACCAGTACCGTACCGTCGCGACGATCGACAGGCTGCGCGCCGCCGGCTATACCGCGCCGATCACCGCGCTCGAGGACGCGGTGCGCGACTACGTGCGCGGTTATCTGGTGACGGGAACCGTGCTGGGCGCCGAGTCCGCGCCCGGCGCCGTCGCGGACGGCGTGGCGTCGAGCCCGCGGCCGACGTTCTCCGCGACGAGGTAGAGCGGGCGGCCCTTGATCTCGTCGTAGACGCGGCCGACGTACTCGCCCAAAATCCCGACGGTGATGAGCTGCACGCCGCCGAGGAACAGGATCGCGAAGATCGTCGAGGTGTAGCCGGGCAGGTTGTAGCCGGTGAACACGCGCAGGCCGACCTCGTACAGCCCGACGACGAACGCGATCGCGCTGACGGTGAAGCCGAACCAGGTCGCGAGCCGCAGCGGGATCTCGCTGAACGCGGTGATCCCGTCGATCGCGAAGCGCAGCATCTTCGAGAACGGATACTTCGAGCTGCCGGAGTGCCGCTCGGCGCGCTCGTACTCGATCCCGGTCTGCTTGTAGCCGACCCACGAGACCAGGCCACGGATGAACCGGTGCCGCTCGCGCGAGTCGCGCAGCGCGGCGACGACGCGCTTGCTCATCAAGCGGAAGTCGCCGGTGTCGACCGGGATCGAGACGTTGGTGAGCCGCCGGATGATCCGGTAGAAGAGCGCGGCGGTGAACAGCTTGAAGCGGCTCTCGCCGCGGCGGCGCTTGCGCGTCGCGTAGACGACGTCGTACCCCTCGCGGAACTTCTGCAAGAACGCGTCGATCAGCTCGGGCGGGTCTTGCAGGTCGCCGTCCATCAGCACGACCGCGTCGCCGCGCGCCGCGTCGAGCCCGGCGGTCGCCGCGATCTGGTGGCCGAAGTTCCGCGAGAGCGAGATGACGCGCAGGTGCGGGTCGGCGTGCGCCGCGTCGAGCAGCAGCTCGAGGGTCGCGTCGCGGCTCCCGTCGTCGACCAGGATCACCTCGTAGGCGGCCGGCGCGACGCTCAGCCCCGCGATCACGTTGCGGATGCGCCGGAGCAGCTCGCCGACGTTGTCGGCCTCGTTGAAGAGGGGAACGACGACGCTGAGGGTGGCGTCGGCGCCGCGCCGGACGGCGAGCTCCTGCGGGGGAGAGAACACCGGCCACACCTTCTGCCCGCTCCCCCGCTCTCATTCTCGCCCGCTCCGGAGGTTCGCCCGATCGTGACACGTCTCGCCGCCGCGCTCGGCACGCTGCTCGTCCTCACCGCCTGCGCGCACGGCACGATCGGCAGCCGACCGGCCGCGGCGCCTGTGAAGGCCGGCAGCGGGTCGTCCGCGGCGTCTGCGAACGTGGTTACCGGCCCGGCCGCTTCGTCTGCGCCGGTGCGCAACGCCGCGCGACCGGTACCGCCGCCGCCGTCCGCTTCGAGCACGACGGTGCTTCATCGTTCGTCGCGTGCCGTGCGCGAGCCGGTCGCGCGGGCGATGCCGAAGGCCGCGCCGGCGCCGGTGATGCCGCAGATCCTCGGTGCGAGCGTGAGCCCGACCGTGGTCGGTTCGGGATCGACGGTGAGCGCGACGGTGCGGACCACGCCGGGCGTGGTCAGCGTCGTCGCGTACGCGGGGGGGACGTCGATAGCGGTGCCGCGCGTCGGTCCGGGCTTGTTCGAGGGCAGCACGACGCTGCCGCCGCTTCCGCCGTTCGCGCACGGGAGCTACGCGGTGACGTTCGTCGCGCGCGACGCCGGCGGCCGCTCGACGCAGAGCGCGGTCGGCGTCACGGTTCGCTGAGGGCGCCGCGCACGTGCACGGCAAACGGACGCTCTCGATGCTCCCGTCCCTTCTCGCGCTCGGTCTCGCGCTCGCGCTCGGCGGCGGCCCGCCGGTCGCGGCCGACACGCTGCGGCACGTCGGTCCGACGCCGCCGCCGCACGGCTATCCGGAGATCAAGTCGTTCACGATCTCCTCGACGGAGATCCATCCGGGGCGCCCGGTCCACGGCACCGTCGAGACCTCGGCGAACGTGCACTACGTCGAGGCGCGGATCGACTACCGCAACGTCGCGCTGCACGAGGACGGCCCCGGACGATTCTCGCTGAACTACACGCTGCCGTGGTTCTTTCCGCCCTGGCTGCGGCACGGGTACACGCTGCAGATCGTCGCGCGCAGCATCGACGGCGTCGAAGTCTGGCGCGGCGTCCCGATCACGGTTCGCTGAGCGCGCCGCCGCGGTCGCGGCTCGCGAGCCGCTCCAGCGCGGCGACCGTCTCGCCGAGGAACGCGTTCTGGTACGCGATCGTGTCGGCGACGCCGGGGAACCGCGGATCGCGGCGCCGCTCGCCGAGCGCGTAGCGGCCGCCGTCGAACGCCAGCGTCCCGCGCGCGCGCAGGATCTCGAGCGCTTCGTCGGCGCACCCCTCGGGATCGCGCCGCAGCTCGGGATCGACGAACGCGCCGGGCGGCAGCGCGTCGCGCAAGCGGCGCACGCCGTCGCGCGCCTCGCGCCGCTCGAACGGCAGATCGACGGCGAGCAGCCATTGCGCGAGCAGCGCGCTCGTCGTGACCGGGCGCGCCGCGGCGAGCGAGGTTGCGAGGTCGTGCGGATCGTACGGCTGCGCGACGCGGTACAGCATCGAGAGCCGCCGCCCGCGGAACGGGTCGAAGGCGATCGCGGCGAGCCACGGCTTCGCGACCGCGACCAGGTGCTCGACGATCCCTTTGAGCGGACGCATCGTGCCGTCGGTGCTGTAGAACCCTTCGGGCGTCACGAAGAACGTCGCGCCCTCGCGCACCACGCCGACGATCCGCGCGACGTCCGCGTCGATCCCCGCGCGCATCGACGCGAGCAGCTCGCCGCGGTACGGCTCGAGCACGTGCGCGATCTTCACGCGCGTCTCACCGGCCGCGAAGAACGCGGGCGCGAGCAGATCGCCGAGCGTCGAGGCGGGCGCGCGTGCGAGCGCTTCGGGGCGGAACACGAGGTCGACCGGGAGATCGCCGTGCTTCTCGCGGACCGCGAGCGCGAGGCTGCGCAGCGGGCGCGAGGAGAGCTCGTTCTCGAGCGGCAGCATCCCGAGCGTCATGAAGAGCGGGCCGGCGTTGACGTCGCGCATCACCGGCGCGAGCCACGGCATCCGCACCGCGAAGAAGCCTGGCTCGTACATCCGCCGCGACGACGCGGTGAAGAGCTGCCGCCACGGGCCTTGCAGGAACGCGCGCTGCACGACGATCTCCGACTCGTCCTCGTGCTGGTGGTTCGCGATCAGCACCGCCGGACCGCGGCGGAACGGCAGGCGGCCGAACTGGCGCACGCGCACGCGCGCGGCGATCAGCGGCTGGCGGATCGCGCAGGTCAGCGCGACCAGCAGCGTCCCGGGGAGGCTAATCGATGTCGGCCCAGGCGGCGACGTCGACGCGCACCTCGGCGTTCGGCTCGCCGGCCGCGACGTGCGCGGGCGGGAGCGCGCGCGCGGCGTTGCGCTCGGTGGTCCCGAACGAGCCGCGCGTGACGCGGAACGCGACCCGCGCGCCGCGGCGCAGCTTCAGCACGAGCCGGAAATGCCGCGCGTCGACGCGGTCCATCCGCATCTCCGAGGGCGACCAGCCGCTGCGCTCGGTGCTGACGTAGATGTCGTCGCTCGGCGGCGTCCGCGGCGGGACGTAGACGTCGATCGTCGAGTCGACCTGCTGCGTCTCGTCGGCGTCGCGCTCCGCCGCCGGCGCGATCGCGTACGCCGCGCGCGGGATCTTCGCCGCCGGCAGCGCGCCCGGCGCGAGCTTCCGCGGCGTCGCGCGGTTCTCGGCGTCGAGCGAGATCCCGATCGCGCGCCCCGGCACGACGCCCTCGCACGTCGCGCCCCCGGCGAGCCGCAGCACACCGGCCCCCGCGACCGTCAGCCGCTCGCCCCCGCACGACAGCGGCACCACGCGATAGATCGCGTTCGCATTCAGCGCAGGCGCGTTGGATGTCGTCGGCGCCGGCGTCCCCGATGCGGCCGGCCCCGGCGTCTGGGCGACCGCGCTGCGTGGTTCGTGCGCGCTCGCGAACACGACCGCGAGCGCCGCGGCGGCGAGCGATGCGGCGATTCTCACGGCGTGATCGCGAAGCTCCAGCGCGGCTGCCAGCGCGTCCCGCCCCAGGCGAAGTCGTACGCGCGGCCGACGTCGATCCCGACGTTCGGGAACGGCCGGAACTTCACGTCGGCGCGCGCCTCCCACTGCGGGCGCCCGTAACCGTGGAACTGCGGGAAGTCGTCGGTGTGCACGACCGAAAGCCGGTACGACGTCGGCGCGCCCGAGCCGCCGGGCTGGTACTGCAGATCGGCGTTCACCGCGCGGAACGTGCGCGCGCCGCTGAACGCGGCGAGCCCGTAGAACGGCGTCCCGTCCGGCGCGATCGGCGGGATCGCCGGCGTCGGGTAGAACAGCGCCTGCGCCGTCGGGTAGACGTCGGAGCTCCACGAGCCCTGGTAGCCGGCGAACAGCGTCAGATTGCGCAGCAGCGGCCGCGACCCCGTCGCGCTCGCGCTGAGCTGGTCGAGGTAGTGCGGGAACGCGTACCACGTTCGTGAGGTGTCGAGCGTCGTCGCGAGCGAGGTGCCGAGCGGGCCGCGGACGACCGGGCTCGCGACGAAGAGGTCGAGCCCGTGCCGCCACACGGTCGAGTACGCGTGCGCGTCGGGGAGCACGCCGAGCAGTCCGCCGCGCTGCGCGTCGAAGCCGAGCGATCCGGTGAGGCGGTACGTGATCCCGCCGAGCAGCGGGCGGTCCGGCGTGCGCAGGCTGGCGGTGAAGCTCGAGCTGCCGAACGAGGTGCGCGTGTAGTCGAGCCCGCCGCCGGCGGCGCCGAACGCCGCGCGCAGACCGCCGTGCATGATCGTGCCGAAGATCGTCTGCGTCGCGTCGGCGCTGAGCGTGTAGCGCGAGCCCATCCGCTTGTACGCGTTCAGCCCGCGCGTCGAGTAGCCGCGCAACGGCGCGTCGACCGAGGCGTTCACGTACGCGTCGTCGCCGGAGACGACTTGCTGCTGCAGCGCGAGCGCGGCGCCGGGCCCGTCCTCCCAGCGCGCGTGCAGCGCGGTCAGCGAGGTCGGCGATCCCCACAATCCGTACGGCTGGTCGAACGTCGCGCCGGGCAGGCTGCTCGACGCGAACCCCGCGCCGGTCGCGAACGTGTACAGGTACGCCGGGACCGGGACGCCGCCGACCGAGGTCGGGAACGAGGCCGGCGTGAAGCGCACGTCGGCGTGCGGGGTGATCG
>DATHLL010000600.1:0-3504 GCA_035488195.1 Candidatus Elarobacter sp.
AACCCGCAACATCGGGATCGCTGCTCACATCGACGCCGGCAAGACGACGGCGACGGAGCGGATTCTTTTCTATACCGGCCGCACGCACAAGATCGGTGAAGTGCACGACGGCGCCGCGACCATGGACTGGATGGTTCAGGAGCAGGAGCGCGGGATTACGATCACGTCGGCCGCGACTGCCTGCACCTGGCGCGACACGCGCATCAACATTATCGATACGCCAGGCCACGTGGACTTCACCGTCGAGGTGGAGCGCTCGCTGCGCGTCCTCGACGGATTGGTCGCGCTCTTCGACTCGGTCGCCGCGGTGCAGCCGCAGTCCGAGACCGTGTGGCGCCAGGCGAACAAGTACGCCGTCCCGCGGATCATCTTCGTCAACAAGATGGACCGCATGGGCGCGGACTTCTTCAACTGCGTCCGCCAGATCCGCACGCGCCTCGGCGCGCCCGCGACGCCGATCCAAGTCCCGATCGGCGCGGAGTCGGAGTTCCTCGGCGTCGTCGACCTCTTCACGATGAACAAGATCGTCTACACCGACGATCTCGGCTCGACCTCGGAGCAGATCCCGGTCACGGAAGCGGACGGCGAGCTCTACACGACGGCGCAGGAATGGCGCCAGTCGCTGATCGAGGCGATCGCCGAGCAGGACGACGAGCTGCTCGAGATGTTCTTCGCCGAGCAAGAGATCCCGGTGGAGCGCCTGCACAAGGCGCTGCGCGCGGCGACGATCCAGGGCAAGGTGCTGCCGATGCTCTGCGGCTCGGCGTTCAAGAACAAGGGCGTGCAGCCGCTGCTCGACGCCGTCGTCGACTTCCTGCCCTCGCCGCTCGACGCCAAGCCCATCACGGGCCGCGACCCGAACAACGACGAGGCCGAGATCACGCGCAAGCCCGGCGACGACGAGTACTTCGCCGCGCTGGCGTTCAAGATCGCGACCGACCCGTACGGCAACCTGACGTACTTCCGGGTCTATTCCGGCGTGCTCGAGAAGGGCTCGTACGTCTACAACGCGCGCAGCGGCCGCAAGGAGCGCATCGGTCGCATCCTGCGGATGCACGCCAACCACCGCGAGGACATCGACGCGATCGGCGCCGGCGACATCGCGGCGGCGGTCGGGCTCTCCGACACGCGCACCGGCGACACGCTCTGCGACGAGAAGCACCCGATCCTGCTCGAGTCGATCACGTTCCCGGAGCCCGTCATCCACCAGGCGATCGAGCCGAAGACGAAAGGCGACCAGGACAAGATGGGCATCGCGCTCACGCGCCTCGCCCAGGAAGACCCGACGTTCCGCATGCGCACCGACGAGGAGACGCAGCAGACGATCATCGGCGGGATGGGCGAGCTCCATCTCGAGATCATCATCGATCGCTTGAAGCGGGAGTTCAAGGTCGAGGCGAACGTCGGCAAGCCGCAGGTCGCGTACAAAGAAGCGATCACGAAGAAGGTCGAGAAACAGGGCAAGTTCGTTCGCCAGACCGGCGGCAAGGGCCAGTACGGCGATGTGTGGCTCCGCCTCGAGCCGGGCGAGCCGAACACGGGCTATCAGTTCGTGTGGGGCATCGTCGGCGGCGTGATCCCGAAAGAGTATCAGAAGCCGGTCCAGGAAGGGATCCGTGAGGCCGCCGAGAGCGGCGTGCTCGCGGGCTACCCGGTCCTCGACTTCAAGGCGACGGTGTTCGACGGCTCGTTCCACGACGTCGACTCCAGCGAGATGGCGTTCAAGATCGCCGGCTCGATGGCGTTCAAGGAAGCGAACCGCGCGGCGGGCCCGATCCTGCTCGAGCCGATCATGGGCGTCGAGGTCACCGCGCCGCGCGACTACATGGGCGCCGTCAACGGCGACCTGAACCGCCGCCGCGGCCAGATCCAGTCGCAGGACGAGGCGATCGGCGGCGCGGTGGTCATCAAGGCGAACGTCCCGCTCAGCGAGATGTTCGGCTACGCGACCGACCTGCGCAGCGCGACGCAGGGCCGGGCGACGTACACCATGGAGTTCTCGCACTACGAGAAGGCGCCGCGCTCGGTCGAGGAAGAGATCGTCGCCAAAGCTCAAGGAAAAAAACTCGCGACCGCTTAGGGGATGACGACGACGGCGACAAGCCGCCTCGGAAACGCTAGAGCCCCTCGGCGGGCGGCTAGCGCGCAGACGACACTCACGCGACTCATCATCACAGAAAGACAGCAGAAGAAAAGGCATCATGGCAAAGGCAAAGTTCGAGCGGTCGAAGCCGCACGTCAACATCGGGACGACCGGACACGTCGACCACGGTAAGACGACGCTTACGGCTGCGATCATCAACTGCCTCGCGACCGAGAACGCCAACATCCAGAAGCGCGCCGTCGACGACATCGACAACGCGCCCGAGGAGAAAGAGCGCGGCATCACGATCGCGATCTCGCACCAGGAGTACGAGACGGCGAAGCGCCACTACGCGCACGTCGACTGCCCCGGTCACGCCGACTACATCAAGAACATGATCACCGGCGCGGCGCAGATGGACGGCGCGATCCTGGTGGTCGCGGCGACCGACGGCCCGATGCCGCAGACGCGCGAGCACGTGCTGCTGATGCGCCAGGTCGGCGTGCAGCGCATCGTGGTGTTCCTCAACAAGACCGACCTGGTCGAGGACGAGGAGCTGCTCGAGCTGGTCGAGATGGAAGTCCGCGAGCTGCTCAGCAAGCAGGACTACGACGGCGACAACATCCCGGTGATCCGCGGTTCGGCGACCAAGGCGCTGAACAGCTCCGGCAAGCGCGACGATCCCGACGCGGCGCCGATCTTCGCGCTGATGGATGTGGTCGACGACTACATCCCCACGCCGGAGCGCCCGGTCGACAAGCCGTTCCTGATGCCGGTCGAAGACGTCTTCACGATCACCGGCCGCGGCACCGTCGGCACCGGCCGCGTCGAGCGCGGTCAGATCAAGGTCGGCGAGGAAGTCGAGATCGTCGGTCTGAAGGACGAGAGCCGCAAGGTCGTCGTCACCGGGATCGAGATGTTCCGCAAGCTGCTCGACATGGGCATCGCCGGCGACAACGTCGGCGTGCTGCTGCGCGGCGTGGAGCGCAACGACATCGAGCGCGGCCAGGTCCTCGCCAAGCCCGGCTCGATCAAGCCGCACAAGAAGTTCAAGGCCGAGGTGTACGTCCTCTCCAAGGAAGAGGGCGGGCGCCACACGCCGTTCTTCGCCAACTACCGCCCGCAGTTCTATTTCCGCACGACCGACGTGACCGGCACGATCAAGCTGCCGGAGGGCGTCGAGATGGTGATGCCCGGCGACAACGTCCAGATGGACGTCGAGCTGATCACGCCGATCGCGTGCGAGGAAGGCCTGCGCTTCGCGATCCGCGAGGGCGGCCGCACCGTGGGCGCCGGCGTCGTCACGGCAATCACGGAGTAGATGTCGCTGCGCGATGCGAGGCGACATTCCGCCTCGGAGACGTTCCCACTCGCACATCGTGTGCTCGCGGGAACTCGACTGCTCGGTCGCTCCCGCCCTC
>DATHLL010000601.1:0-2485 GCA_035488195.1 Candidatus Elarobacter sp.
CTACACGTCGACGTAGATGTCGTCGTCTTCTACGCGGGCGGTGTACGTCGGGAGCGGGATGACGGCCGGAAGGGTCAGTGCGGCGCCGGTGGCGACGTCGAAGAGCGCGCCGTGGCGCGGGCACATGATCTTGCAGTCGAACAGCTCGCCTTGATCGAGCGGGCCGCCGTCGTGCGTGCAGACGTCCTCGATCGCGTAGATCGTGCCGTCGCAGTTGCAGAGCAGCACCTCGACGCCGTCGACCTCGACCTTCTTCGCGGTGCCGGGAGGGACGTCGGAGAGCTTCGCAACCGGACGGGGCATGGCGAGCGGTTCGCGAAAGCCTGCGCATGACCCGTCCGACTTCGCTCGCTCTCGCCGTGCTGATCGCCGCGCCGCTCCCCGCGCTCGCGGCGACGACCGCGACGTACAAGACCGTCGCCGCGCACACCGCGCCCAAGGCGAAGCCCGCGGCAAAGACCGTCACGCTGCCGGACGGACTGAAGTACACCGATCTCAAGGTCGGCACCGGCAAGCAGCCCGCGGCGGGAGAGACCGCGGTCGTGCACTACACCGGCACGTTCCCTGACGGTAAGAAGTTCGACAGCTCGCGCGACCGCAAAGAGCCGTTCAGCTTCGTGCTCGGCGCCCACCAGGTCATCCCGTGCTGGGACGAGGGCGTCTCGACGATGCGCGTCGGCGGCCGTCGCAAGCTGACGTGTCCGCCCTCGCTCGCCTACGGCGAACGCGGCGCGGGCGGCGTCATCCCGCCGAACGCCACGCTCGACTTCGACGTGGAGCTCCTCGCCGTCAAATAGGCGGCTCGGCCGAAGGCCGAACGCGAAGGCTTCGGCGTAGCCGAAGCCACTCAGCAGAGCGGCGCGTTCGTCGAGAGATTCTCGACGGGGAGCACCGTGAACTTGAAGCCGGGGCCGAGCGTGATGTTGCGGCCCCAGCGCACCGTGTTCACGCCGGTCATGATGAGGCCGGGGACCGGAAGCGGGACGTGCGAGGCCGCTTTCTGCAACAGCGGTTCGCTCGGCGTCCACACGACGGGAAGCTGCGGGTTCATCGTGACCTCGATGCGCGCGCTGCCGCCTTTCGGCTGCGGGACCATGATGTACCGGGGCTCGAGCGCGATGGAGCCCTCGTGGTTGTGGCGGCCGGCGGCGCTCGCCGCGCGGATCACGCCGTAGCCCATCGAGCCGGCCGGGATCTTCGTCCCGTCGTCGCGCGCGGCGTCCTCGGTGACCCGGAACTTGAACGGCTGCCCGGACTTTGCGTTGCCGGAATAGACCTTGTCGACCATCTCGACCGGGACCGACCATGCGCAGACCTTCTCGGCGCGCACCGGTGCGGGCGCGAGCGCGGAGGTCGCGGCTACGAGGCTTGCCAAGGCGAGGAGCGGCCGAGCTCGCACGTCATCGTACGTTCCCCGTTTTCGAACGTTGCTGGCGGACCGGTCGGTCCGCCAGGCCGGGAGGAGGTTCGGCGGGCGTTCAGCCCACCGAACCCTCCATCTCGAGCTTGATCAAGCGGTTAAGCTCGACGGCGTACTCCATCGGGAGCTCCTTGACGAAGAAGTCGAAGAACCCGTTGACGATCATCGCCGTCGCGTCCGCTTCGGACAGACCGCGGCTCATCGCGTAGAAGAGCTGCTCCTCGCCGATCTTCGAGACCGACGCCTCGTGCTCGACCGTCGAGCGCTGCTCGTCGATCTTCATCGTCGGCTTCGTGTCGGACGAGGACTTGTCGTCCATGATCAGCGCGTCGCACTTCACGCGCGTCTTCGCGCCGACCGCGCCGGGATGGACCTCGACCAGGCCGCGATACGTCGTCTTCCCGCCGTGCGCAGTGACCGACTTGTTGGTGACGACCGAGGTCGTGTTCGGCGCCGCGTGGATCACCTTCGCGCCCGCGTCCTGGTGCTGGCCCTCGCCGGCGAACGCCGCCGAGAGGATCTCGCCGCGCGCGCCTTCGCCCATCAGGTAGATCGCCGGGTACTTCATCGTCAGCCGGCTGCCGATGTTCCCGTCGACCCACTCGACCGTCGCGTTCTTCCGCGCGATCGCGCGCTTCGTGACGAGGTTGAAGATGTTGCGGTACCAGTTCTGGATCGTGGTGTAGCGGATCGACGCGCCTTCCATCGCGATCAGCTCGACCACGGCCGAATGCAGAGAGGACGTCGAGAACTGCGGTGCGGTGCAGGCCTCGATGTAGTGGACCTTCGAGCCTTCGTCGGCGATGATCAGCGTGCGCTCGAACTGGCCCATGTTCTCGGTGTTGATCCGGAAATAGGCCTGGAGCGGCATCTTGACTTCGACGCCCTTCGGCACGTAGACGAACGAGCCGCCCGACCACACCGCGGAGTTCAGCGCGGCGAACTTGTTGTCGTTGATCGGGATGACCGTCGAGATGTACTTCTGCACGATCTCGGGGTACTCGCGCAGCGCGGTGTCCATGTCGCAGAACAGGACGCCGTCCTTCTCGAGCTCCTCGATGACCG
>DATHLL010000602.1:0-5788 GCA_035488195.1 Candidatus Elarobacter sp.
AGTGCGACTTCCCCGAGGAAGCGAGGACGCGCCCGGCGCTCACGTCGTCGCTGCTGCCGCACGAGCTCGACGCCGCGGGGATCGACCGCCACGTCCGCGCCCGCGTGCACGAAGGCTCCTCGCTCTACGGCCTCGACGACGTCAAGCTCGCCGAGCTGCAGCCCGATCTGATCATCACGCAAGAGCTGTGCGCGGTCTGCGCCGTCTCGTACGAGATCGTCGACCGCGCCGCGAAGCGCATGCGCGGCGATCCGCGCGTCGTCTCGCTGGAGCCGTCGTCGCTCGAGGACGTCTTCTCCACCATCGCGTTCCTCGGTGACCTCGCCGGCGCGGGCGACGGTGCCGCGCGTCTGCTCGCGACGCTGCGCGCGCGCGTCGACGCGTTGCACGAGCGCGTCGTATCCCGCGAACGCGAACGCGTGCTCGTCCTCGAATGGACCGATCCCCCGATGAGCCCGGGCCACTGGCTCCCCGGACTGGTCGAGCTCGCCGGCGGCGAGCCCGTCCTCGGATCGCCCGGCGCGAACAGCCGCGTGCTGACCTGGGACGAGATCGCCGCGGCCGATCCGGACGTCGCGATCGTCGCGCCGTGCGGCTTCGACCTCGCACGGACGCAGCGCGAGGTCGCCGCGCTGCCGCCCGCGCCCGCGCGCGCGTTCGCATCGCTCCGCGCGGTGCGCGACGGCCGCGCATTCGCGATGGACGGCAACGCCTACGCGAGCCGCCCCGGCCCCCGCCTCGTCGACACCGCCGAGCTCTTCGCATCCGCGATCGCCGGAGAAATCTCATCGAACCCCGCAGCGATCGCCCCCGTACGGCTCGTCACCGAGCGAGTCTGACGCTACTTCGGCTGGTCCTCGAAACGCTGCGCCGACTCGGTGATCACGCGGCGGGCCGCGGCGGCGTCGTCCCAGCCGGCGGTGCTGGTCTTCTTCCCTTCGAGCAACTTGTAGGTCTCGAAGAAGTGCTGGATCTTGCGGAGCTGGTGCGAGAAGATCTGCGTGTAGTTGTGGACGTCGGCATAGTCCGGCTCGCCGACCGGAACCGCGAGAACTTTGTCGTCTTCCTTCTCGTCGTCGATCATGCGCAGCAGGCCGATCGGGCGCGCGACGACCAGGCAGCCGCTGAACGTCGGCTCCGAGACCAGGATCAGCACGTCGAGCGGGTCGTCGTCGAGCGCCAGCGTGCGCGGCGCGAACCCGTAGTCGCCGGGATAGAAGATCGGCGAGTGCAGCGCGCGGTCGAGCCGGAAGATGTCGAGCGCCTTGTCGTACTCGTACTTGTTTCGCGACCCGCTCGGGATCTCGACGATCACGTTGATCTCGTCGGGCGCGCGCTCGCCGAGCGGCAGGTTGAGGCGGTTCTGGCGGGTCGCGAGCGTCACGCGGCCGGGCTTCCGCGCCGCGGCGGCATTTACCGGCCGGCGTGCGCGGTTTGGTTGAGCCGCGACAGCCTCCACACCCCGTTCTCGAGGCGGAAGCGCGTGATCGACGCGGTCAGGAAGCGCACGCGTAGCGCCGCACGCTCCGCGTCGCCGAGCAGCACGCTGAGCAGCGCGTGCAGCGGTCCGGCGTGCGTCGCCACCAGCGCGGTCCCCTCGGCCGGAGTTTCCGCGACGACGCGGTCCACCGCGCGCGCGATCCGCGCCGTCAGCTCGTCGAACGTCTCGCCGCCGCCGGGCGTGTAGCGCCGCACGTCGGTCGGATCGCCGGCGGCAAGATGCGGGTTCGCGGCGAGGATCTGCTCCCACATGAGCCCTTCCCAGTCGCCGAACCGCATCTCGCGCCAGCCGGGATCGAGCCGCAGCGGCGTCGCGCGCGCGCCGAGCACGATCCGCGCCGTTTCGGCGGCGCGCGCAAGGTCGCTGGACACCGCGACGTCGAGCCGGTCGTCGCGCAGCAGCCCCGCGAGCGCGGCCGCCTGCGCACGGCCTTCCTCGTCGAGCGGGACGTCGGTGTGTCCTTGAAAGCGCTTGTCCGCGTTCCACGCGGTGCGGCCGTGGCGGACGCAGATCAGCTCCACACCGCGCTATGACGGCGGCCAGAGCGGTTTCCCTTCGCGACCCGAAGGGCCGGGCGCCGCCCGGCAAGTCGCTCGCCATGCAGGGAAGGGCGAGGCTGCGAGGAACCGGACGCGCACGGGCTTCCTACGGGAGCACGCCTTGGCCGATTCGCTACGCGCTCGGGTCAGGCACCCGGCGCAGCCACCGCGCACGATGCGCCTTCGAAGTTTCGGCGTCACGTTCGAGATCGTCGCGGCGCGCGACGTCGCCGGCGCGCTGGCGCCCGCGTTCCCGCCGCACGCGACGCGCACGGCGTGCGAAGGACGCGCGCTGCGGTTCTCGGTCGGCCTCGCGCATCCGGACCGCGGACGGCTGATGACGATCCACCGGGGGCGGCGAACGATCTGCCGCGACGCGCCGCTCGTCGTCGCTCGGGACATCCTCGAGCACGCCCTGCGCCGCGCGATCGCCGTGTCCTCGCCGCACCACCTCTTCCTCCACGCCGGCGTCGTCGGATGGAAGGGACGCGCGATCCTCATCCCCGGCCACAGCTTCAGCGGGAAATCGACGCTCGTCCAGGCGCTGGTCGCCGCCGGCGCGACGTACTATTCCGACGAGCTCGCGCCCGTCGGCGACGACGGCCTCGTGCACGCGTACCGCAGGCCGATCGCGCTGCGAACGCACGGCGGCGCGTTCGCGTCCCCGTCGCTGCCGGCGCCGCGCGCGCGAAGCGTGAAGCCGCTCCCGGTCGGTCTGATCGTCTGCACGCGCTACCGCGAGAACGCCGCGTGGGCACCGCAAGAGCTGAGCGCCGCCGAAGCGGCGATGGAGCTGCTCGCCAACACGATTCCCATCCGCGCGCGTCCGCGGCGGGCGCTGCGCCTGCTGAAGCGGCTCGCACTCGGCGCGCCCGCGCATCGCTCGGAGCGAGGCGAGGCTCGCGATGCCGCGCGCGAGATCCTCCGCATGATTTGACCGGGCCCACCACGTCAGGAGAAGCGCGATGACCTACCACGCACGAACGAACCACCTGCTCGTCGAGAGTATCGGCGACGAACTGCTCGTCTACGACCGTTTGAACCACCACGCGCACCGGCTGAACCGCACGGCTGCGCTCGTGTGGCGGCATTGCGAGGGAAAACGCGATCCGCGCGAGATCGCGGCCGAGCTCGGCGCGACGCTCGGCTGCACGCTCGATCCGCGCGCCGTCACGGCGGCGCTCGACGACCTCGCCGGCGCCGGGCTGATGGAGCAAGCACCGGCCGGTCCGCGCGTCTCGCGCGCGCACGTCGTGCGCGCGCTGAAAGCGGCCGCGGTCGGCGCCGCGCTGCCCGCAGTCGTGACGATCGTCGCGCCGGCGCCGGCCGAAGCCGATTCCCCGACGGCGCAACCGGCGAAGAAAACGATCGATCTCCGCGGCAAAGAGGCGTTCGTCCTCGGTGTCACGCCGGCGACCGGACCCGGTCTGGTCGGCGGGATCACCGCGTTCACCGGCTTCCCGGGTTCGACGCCGCCTGTCCTCGTCACGGTGCACATCCCGCCCGACGCCGACATCGAGCTGAACGCCGAGAACTGCCAGAATCTCTTGAAGATGATGCAGGACGCGCTCGACCGGATGATGACCGGCGGCCTGGCCGCATCGCAGATGCAGATCCAGTCGCAGCGCGACGCGATCCAATCGGTCAAGGACCAGTGCAAGGGCGTTCACTGAACCGGCCCGAGGAACGCCTCGCGCTCGCGTGCGCCGATCTGCCGGTGAGCGCGAGCGCCGCGCAGCGCGCCGAAGCGCTGCTGCGCGAGCCGCTCGACTGGGCACGGCTCCACGCCTTCGCCGACCGTCACCGCATCGGCCAGCGCGTGTACCGTCATCTGCTGGTTCGGGCACGCTCGCTGGTACCGCCGGCGGAACTGGACCGCGCGGCCGAGAGCTTCTTCTCCCGCGCGCACCGGAACGCGATCCTTGCCTCCGAGCTGCTCCGCATCCACCGCGCGCTCGACGTCCGCGGCATCGCATGCATTCCGTTCAAGGGACCGCTGATGTCGCTCGCGCTGTACGGCTCGATCGCCTATCGCGAGTACGCCGATCTCGACGTGATGATTCGCCGGCCCGATCTCGCCGAAGCGGACGGCGCGCTGAACGCGATCGGGTTCCTGCCGGAGAGCCCTATCCTAGGACCGGCCGCGGCGATCGACCTGGCGAGCGAGCACGCGTATCCATACGTCCACGCCGAGACCGGCACGCGGCTGGAGCTGCACTGCGAGCTCGCGCAGCGCTATTTCCCGTTTCCGCTGCATGCGCAGGAGCTCTTCGCGAACGCCGTCCCGCTGGCGTGGAACGGCGCGGTCTTTCGAACGCTCGGCGCGGAGGACGCACTGCTCGTCGCGAGCATGCACGGCGCGAAGCACTGCTGGTTGTGGCTCGACCTGATCTGCTGCATGGCGGCGACGCTGCGCGCGGCCGCGCCCGTCCGCTGGGACGATCTGCTCCGGCGCGCCGCCGCGCTCGGCGCACTGCGCATGCTGCTGCTCGGCCTCGAGCTTGCGCGCGAGCTGTTCGACGCCGAGCTCCCCGCGCACACGGGCGAGCTGATTCGCCGCGACCGCAAGATCGCGGCCCTCCGGGACGAGGTCGTCGCAAGCCTGTTCTCGGTCCCCGGAACGCGCGCGACCTTCGTCCGGATGCCGTGGTTCCACCAAGCGGTTCGCGAGCGGCTGCGCGACCGCGTGCACTACCGCATCGCCGGCCTCACCAGTCCCGAGTTCGGCGATTTGCACGCGGTCCCGTTGCCGAAGCGGGCCTTCGCCCTCTACCGGCTGATCCGGCCGCTGCGCGTGCTGGCGCTTTACGGCCGCTCGCTCACGGGGCGCTAAGAGGCGCCGAGCCGAGGAGACGCGGCTTCCCGGCGGAACTCCACCGCATGGACTCCAACGGCCGCGTCGCGATCCGCAAGATGTACAAGCTCTACATCAACGGCGCGTTCGCGCGGAGCGAGTCGGGGCGCAGCGACCAGATCGACGGCGAGAACGTCGCGCACGCCTCGCGCAAGGACGTCCGCGACGCGGTCGTCGCCGCGCGCGCCGCGCTCGCGAAGTGGTCTTCGCAGACGCCGGCGCTGCGCGGGCTGGTCCTCTACCGGCTCGCCGAGATGATGGAGGCGCGCAAGGCCGAGCTGGCCGCGCAGCTCGTCGCGGGCGGCACGGTCGACGACGCGGAGGCGAAGCGCGAGGTCACCGCGGCGATCGACCGCACCGTCTGGTACGCCGGCTGGTGCGACAAATACCTCGCCCTCGCGTCGACGCGCAACCCGGTCGGCGGCCCGCACTTCAACTTCTCCACCCCCGAGCCGACCGGCGTCGTCGCGCTGCTCGCCCCCGACGAGCCGGCGCTGCTCGGCCTGGTCACCGCGCTGCTCCCGGTGTTGGTCAGCGGCAACGCCGCGGTGCTGATCGCGGGCGAGCGCGATCCGCGCACCGCAATCGTGTTCGCCGAATGCCTTGCGACCAGCGACCTCCCGGCCGGTGCCGCGAACGTGCTGACCGGCGTGCGCGCCGAGCTCGCGCCGGTGCTCGCGGGCCACATGGACGTCAACGCGCTCGGCGCGTTCGGCCTCGACGAGGCCGCCGAGAAACGCCTCAGCGAGCTCGCCGCGGAGAACGTGAAGCGCACGCACTTCGAGGACGCGCCGGCGCGCGAGGCGTGGTTCGGCGCGAGCTACGACGACCTGGAGCGCGTCCTCGCGTTCACGGAGCTCAAGACGATTTGGCACCCCGCGCGGATCTGAGCGC
>DATHLL010000603.1:0-2471 GCA_035488195.1 Candidatus Elarobacter sp.
GCGCAGCTCGAGCGCGGCCCCGGCGCGCATCCCCGCGACGACGTCCTGACGCCCCTCGAAGCTGACGCCGACGACCTTCGTGTTGAAGCCGCTCGCCTCGCCGATCGTCGCGTACGGATCGCGGTCGAGGAACTCGCGCGAACGCGCGTAGAGGTCGTCGAGGAACGCCGCCGCGGACCCTTCGACAAGCTCAGGGTGACTCGGGGGAACGTTGCCGCGAGGGTCATCGTGACCCGAGCGCACGTCACCCTGAGCTTGTCGAAGGGTGAGCGAATCCGGGAACTCCGCCAGAAGCCGCTCGAAGGCGGCTTCCGACGGCGTGGGCGGCGGAAGCTTCTTCTCCCGCACGCGCGTCAACGGACCGGTTTGTGCTCCGGCTCGGGCGCGGTGATCTCGCCGTCGGCCGGGTGCTCGTCGCCGAGGTTCAGCGTGATCTCCTCGTGGCCGAGCTCCGCGGCTTCGTCGTGCAGGCCCAGCGCCTGCGCGTCGAGCGGATCGATCTCGCCGTCGGCGAGATGCGGCTCGGGCTCGGGCTGCGGCTCCGGCTTGCGCGGGAGCTCGGCGCCGAAGTTCCGGTTCTCGAGCTTCTCGTAGTCGATCTCTTGCTGCTGCGAGCGGCGGTAGCGCGGCGGCGGCGTCGAGCGGCGCGAGGCGCCTTGGCGCTCGAGCTCGCGGCGGGCGCGGCGCGCGGCGGCGATCGCTTCGCGGTCGCGCGCTGCCGCGGCGGCGCCGGCGGCTCCGCCGCGCGCGGCGGCGACGCTCTTCGGCTGCGGCGCGAGCGAGGAGCGCGCGAAGATCCGCCCGCCGCGCTTGTTCACGCGCTTCTGCAGCACCGCGACCAGCGGCGCCGAGTAGAAGATCGAGTGGTAGCCGCCCGAGCAGATCCCGACCAGCAGCGCGAAGGCGAAGTTCTGCAGCGAGGCGCCGCCGAACGTCAGCAGCGCGACCAGCGTGATGACGACCGTCGCGAGCGTGTTCACCGAGCGCGTCATCGTCTGCAGGATCGAGGTGTTGACGATCTCGTCGAACGGCTTCCCGTCCATCACCTTGACGTTCTCGCGGATCCGGTCGAGGATCACGATCGTGTCCATGACCGAGTACCCGATGACCGTCAGCACCGCGGCCAGGAACGCGTCGTCGACGCGGCGGCCGGCGATCGCGTAGATCCCGATCATCATCAGCGAGTCGCGAACCAGCGCGACGACGCAGACCCAGCCGAAGATCAGGTTCCACCCGAACCGAAACGCGATGTAGAGGAACTGGATCGCGATCGCGATCACGAGCGCCTTGATCGCGTTGAGCAGGTACTCGCGCGAGAGCGACGGCCCGACCGTCGAGATCGACGAGGTGTTGCGGTCGACCGGCGCGACCTTGTTCAGCGCGGCCCACAGCCCGGTGGAGTTGTTGCCGAAGTCGTGCTGGGTCTCGATCGTCCAGCGCTCGTTCGGCGTCTCGCCCGGCTTCGAGAGCGTGTTGATGCGCGCGTCGGTGACGTCGACGCCGGCGAGCGCCGAGCCGATCGCGTCCTTCGTCGCGGGCTGCGTGAACTTGACCGTGACGTCGGTACCGCCGGTGAACGAGAGGCCCAGCCGCAGCGGCGAGCCGTCCTTCCACCAGTGGTAGCCCATGAAGAGCACGCCGGCGAGGATGATCGCGTACGAGATCGCCGAGACGATCCTGAACCAGCCGACGACGTTCCAGTTGAGGCGGCGGAAGAACATTTAGGAACGAGCCTCCGCCGGGGTGCCGCTCGCAGCCGGCGGGAGCAGCGTCCCGCTCGCGCCGTACGCGGCTTTCGAGGTGATGAGATCGTTGTCGACGATCAGGTCCATGAAGAAGCGCGTGATCACGACCGCGGTGAACAGCGAGAGCGCCGTACCCCAGAACAGCGTGTACGCGAAGCCCTTCACCGTCCCGGTCCCCAGCATGTACAGCACGCCGGCGCCGACGATCGTGGTGAAGTGCGAGTCGAAGACCGAGCTGAACGCGCGCTGGAAGCCGACCCGCACCGCGGCGCGCAGCGACTTCCCGGCCCACAGCTCTTCCTTCAGCCGCTCGAAGATCAGGACGTTGGCGTCGACCGCCATACCGATCGAGAGCACGAAGCCCGCGATCCCCGGCAGCGTCAGCACCGCGTGCGCGACGCTCAGCAGCGCGAGCAGCATCAGCACGTAGACCATCAGCGCCACGTCCGCCAGGAACCCCGGCAGCCGGTAGAACGCGACCATGAACAGCAGCACCAGGCTCAGGCCGACGATCGAGGCGACGAGCGACTTCTGCAGATCTTCCTTGCCGAGAATCGGGCCGACGTCGTCCTTCTCGATGATCGTCAGCGAGACGGGAAGCGCGCCGGCGTTCAGCTCGTTGGCGAGCGTCGCGACCGACTCTTCCGTGAACGTCGGGCCGTGGATCATCCCGTCGGTAGAGATGACCCCTTCGATGGTGGCGGCGCTGATGTACTTCTTGTCGAG
>DATHLL010000604.1:0-6809 GCA_035488195.1 Candidatus Elarobacter sp.
GTTCAGCCTGGTCGCCGACTACCTCGTGACGCCCGAGACGGACGTCCACAACTACATGGACTACGGTCTGCAGCTCGGTCGCCGTTTCCGCGCGCTGAAGCTGTGGTTCGCGCTGCGGGCGTTCGGCGTGCGCGGGATGCAGGAGCGCTTGCGCGGCCACATCGCGCTCGCGCAGGAGCTCGCGAGCTGGATCAAAGCCGAGCCGAACTGGGAGATCGCCGCCCCTCATCCGCTGTCCGTGGTATGCTTTCGATACACCGTCACGCGCGCCAGCATGCAAAGCGATGACGCTGACGAGGATGCGATCGACGCCTTGAATCTCGCGATCATGGACGCCGTGAATGCAACCGGCGAGGCGTTCCTTTCCTCGACTCGGCTGCGCCAGCGCGTTGTGCTGCGCATCGCAATCGGTAACGAACGCACGACGCTCGACGACGTCCGGCTCGTATGGAACCTTCTTCAAAAGGCCGCCGCGGATCGGGCGCCTAGCTAGGGTTCCCGCCAACCGTCGCGAAGCTGCAAGTCACTATGGCGATCGGTGCAGGAGGTGCGGCGACCGACCCACGTTGCGATGTCCTTATCGTCACCGTAACTGACGTCGAGACTCAGGCCGTTCTCAGATCGGCCGAGACAGCGACCGGACGGCCCTACACGAAACATTTCGCCGGCCGGAAGACGTATTATAATGTCGGCCCCATCGCTGAGACGTCGATTGTCGTCGTTCGTTCGGAGATGAGTTCATCGAGCCTGGGTGGGTCGCTCGTCACAGTCTTGCACAGCATCCCGCTGCTGCAACCGCACTGCGTGATCGTCGCCGGGATCGCGTTCGGCATGGACGAGCCGAAACAGCAGATCGGAACGGTCCTCGTCTCGAAGCAGATCCACAACTACGACTTGGCAAGAATTGGGACCGGGGAAGAGGGGGACGTCCACGTTATCTCGCGCGGCGACAGACCGCCAGCTTCGACGCTTCTCCTCGATCGATTCCGGGACGGCTCGTTGACGTGGACCGCATCGCCGGTAGAGTTCGGGCTGCTGTTGTCGGGAAGCGGGCTCATCGATAATCTTGACTTCCGCGAAAAATTACGCACGTTGGCGCCCGAAGCGATCGGTGGCGAGATGGAAGGCGCTGGCGCCTATGTCGGCGCCGAGACGCATAAGGTCGATTGGATCGTTGTCAAGGCCGTTTGCGATTATGCCGATGGGCGCAAACGAGAACAGAAGGAAGCAAGGCAGCTCAAGGCCGCTCGATGTGCAAGCGACTTCGTTTTCCATGTCATCTCCCAAGGCGGGCTGGCCTGGAACGTCGTCGCTGACGGTCGCGACAGGATGACCTTGCATTCATTGGATCAGCCGCTCACGTTGCCGAATCAGCGCCAGGACGCTGTCCCGATCGAGGCGCCTACCGTTCGCGACCAGCTGCGACTGCCGGCGGCCGAGACCGCCTTGCCGCCTGAAGCCGACCGGGCTGGTTGGCGACTCGGTGCGCACCTGAAGCGGTTGCTCGATTTTGCTTCCGGCCCGAAGGCAAAAAAGCGTTACGCCGTAGAGCGATCGCCGGACGAGGAGCCGCGTTCCCGACTCTATGACGCCTTAGCAACATTGCGTGGAGACTTTGCCGTCGAGAACGTTTCAACGAAGGTGATCGTCCAGCGAGAAGGAGCCGTCACTGTGGATTCGAGGATCCGGTACCGAGCGTTTTCGCAAGGATTTCAGTCGGTCACCAATCGTGAGTCCTGGGAGGCCGAGATCATGGCCGGGAGCCGGTTTCTCGTAGAGCAATCTCCTATCGCCGCTGGCGAGCCGCTCTTGCTCGGCCCGACCACGGGATCGGAGCAAAGCCAGCACTTCGTCGAGTGGGTCCTTGAGTTTCCGCACGCTGTGCCCCCCGGGGAAGAGCTCGACGTCCGTTTCCAATACCGGACGAAACCGAACGCTGCGCGCTTTTCCGACGGAGATGTAGATGAATACTTTTACGACGTCTACAGCCCGACGAAAAGCATCGAGTTCGTCGTTGTACCGGCTGGCGATGCTCAGTTTACGTTGCTCGATCCACGAGCACTCGTCAGTCTTCCGGGAACTAATCCCTTGCTCAACCATCGAGAAGCGGCACGAGTTAACATCGACCCGGTAGGGCGTGGCTTCCGCTATCACGTGCCGTACCCGTTGCCGGGTTCCTCGTTGCGGTTCATCTGGGCGGTCGCCGCGTTGCCGTAGTGAGAAACGCTATTCCGATGTCTCGGTTGATCCGGCGTGCAATTGCCGCCGACGAAGACGTCGCGTGGGAGATCGTCGAGGAGTACAACACCTCGTTCGGCGTCGCGCTGCGCGACGATCGCGCGGCGCTGCACGCGTACCTCGACGGGCCGGGCGCGCTCTGGCTCGCGTACCACGATGACGCGCTCGCTGGCTGCGTCGTTCTGCGCCCGCTGCGTTCGGCCGGTCCGCGCGCGAGTGAGGTGAAGCGGCTCTACGTGCGGCCCGCGCATCGCGGCGCCGGCGTCGCGGGCGCGCTGATGGACGCGTTGGAGGCGCACGCGCGGGAGGCGGGCTGCGACGCGCTCTACCTCGACTCGAGGCCGGACTTCCAGGCGGCGATCCGGTTCTACGAGCGGCGCGGCTACGAGCCGGTCGCGCGCTACAACGAGAATCCCGAGGCGACCGTCTTCATGCGGCTCCGGCTGCGCTAGGCCCGACTCTCATCGTCTCCTCATGCAAGGCGGTGCTCCGCGCGATAGAACTACGGAAATAATCCTAATTCTTTCGGAGGAGGGCCCATGCCGCTTCGGACGGTGCTGATCGCGCTCGTGCTCCTGGCCGCGGCGTTCGCGGCGGCGGGTCCGGCCGTGGCGCAGATCGCCCCGGGCGAGCTGGTGATCACGGTCGTCGACGGTGCGACCAAGGCCCCGGTCGAGAACGCCGAGGTCTTCCTGGTCGGCCCGGTCCAGACCAGCGCGCTCACTCCGAAGGCCGGGCTGCTGCGCTTCGAGGAAGCGCCGTCCGGGATCTACCGCATCAAGGTGCAGCGGCGCGGCTACGAGACCGCGACGCTGAACGAGGTCGAGGTCGTCGACGGCCGCCGCGTCACGGTGACCGTAACGCTGTTCGCCTCGGGGCTGCGCGAGATCGGGCACGTGCAGGCGCGCAGCGGCGCCACCGCGAGCACGCAGGACGTGAACGAGAACTCGCCGGTGCGGCGGATCAGCGACTCGCTGAACGACGCGCTGGGCCAGCTCGCGGGCGTGAGCGTGAACCAGAGCGCGAACAGCGTCGACGGATCGATCACCATCTCGCTGCGCGGGATGGACGAGTCGCAGACCGGCGTCAGCGTCGCCGGGATCAAGCTCACCGGCGCCTCGCAGGGCGCGGTGCTGCGCGCGCTCGGCACCGATCTGTTCAGCGGCGCGAGCGTCGACTTCAGCGGGAACGCGGGCGCGATCGCCGGCCAGGTGAACTACCGCACGCTGGAGCCGACGAAGCAGTGGATCACGCGCTTCACGACCGGCTACAGCACCTACGACCGCTCTTCGTTCGTCGGCGCGGTCAGCGGGAGCCTCGGCAAGCTCGGGATCGCGACGCAGTTCGCGCACCGCTCGACCGGCTCGCCGTTCGACGGGCTCGTGTTCGGCGACCAGAGCGGCCTGACGTACGAGCACGACGCGGGGACGCGCCTCACCGGCGAGTTCGTGAAGCTGCGCTACGCGCTGACCGACAAGGTCACGGTGAACACGGGCGCGATCGTGAGCAACCGCAGCGCCGAGCAGACGTGTCCGCTCTACACGCAGGAGCTGGCCTGCGGATACGGCCCGGGAAACTCCGACAACGACCGCTTCCGGCTCGCGTCGACCGGGATGCAGGCGCAGCTCGGCAACGTGGCGTTCTCGGCGAACGGCTCCGTCTACGGCGGGCGCTACACGCAAAACCGCCTGCACGGGATCGTCGCGGGCGTCCCCGCGCCTTCCGAGGACATCTACGACTACGACGGCCGGTCCGCGTCGGCGTCGTTCAACGTGACGGTGCGCCGCCACACGCTGGCGCTCGGCTTCGACACGAGCAACGCGCGGAACGTCTACACGCCGGTGCAGCTGCTGTACTCCGCGCCCGCGATCCAGCTCGAGCACTCCTCGAGCCTGAACCTGACCGACACGTACAAGATCGGGCCGAAGCTCTCGCTGCGCGGCGGCCTCTCGTCGGCGACGGCGAGCGGCGCGGGCGTCTCGCTGCTCGAGACGGTCGGCGCGAACTGGAAACCGAACGGCTCCGACACGGTCGACGTGAACGCGCAGTTCGGCAGCGCCCAGCCGGTCGGGAACGGCGCCGACACGTTCTCCGAGCCTTCGCTCGCCGCGTACACCTGCAACGGGATCACGCGCGTCGGCGGTCCGGGCGATGCGAACACGAAGCAGTCGTCGGCGTCCTACAACGCGACCTGGACGCACAACTGGCGGGCCGGCTCGCTGACCGCGACCGCGTATCACCAGCTGCAGGCCGGCCAGAGCTTCTACGCCGGCGTCCCGCTCGGGAGCGAACCGGCGGGGTACCTCCCGCCGGGCTACGTCGACGCGCTGCGCGCGGCGTGGAGCCGCCCGAACTCCTGCGCCGGGATTCCGTTCGACCCGAACACCATCTACATCGCGCAGAGCGTCGCGGGGACGACGCGGCTCTACGAAGGCTGGTCGCTGAGCGGCCGCGTCGCCGCGGGCCGCAACGTCGTGCTGTTTCCCAACCTCGCGACGACCGGCGCTACGATCCTCACCGCCGATCCGCGCTTCACCGGGCCGTACAGCTTCATCGTCCCGGGCTGGCAGCTCCCGAACCGCCCGCTGCACACGGCGAGCCTGACGATCGATGCGCTGCAGCCGCACGCGAAGCTGGAGTGGATCGCGAACGCGCAGTACCAGGGCGCGAACAACGGCCGCCGGCTCGGCGCGTACACGCAGATCAACCTCGGCGTGACGCGCGCGCTCGCGCGCGGCGCGCTCACGGCGTTCGTCTCGAACCTCACCAACGCCGACTCGGGGATCTTCTGGACGACGCGGTACGCCTATCGCCTCCCGCTGGCCGGCGGCGGCTACGCGGTGCAGCCGGCGAACCCGCTGCTCCCGCGCAGCTTCACCGTGCAGTACTCGGTCCGCACGACGGCTCGCCCCACGGCGCCCGCCGCAACCGCCTCGCCGACCCCGCGGGGATAGGAACCCCTCGCAGACGGCCGAACCGCGCCGCGATGACGTTCGAAGAGGCCGACAAGCTCAGCTCCAAGGAGCTCCACGACCGCGCGTTCCGCCACGCCGAGCACCACCTGAACGTGAAGTTCTTCTGGGACCTCCTCGAGCTGATCCCCGCCGCGAAAGCCGCCGAAGGCGAGATCAAGGAATCCGAAGGCGAGACGCTCCACCCGACCCAGCAGGTCGTCGACGCGGTCAACGAAGACCCCGCCCTCATGGACGCCCTCCGCCCGGTCTACATCGACTACCTCGTCAACCACCCCGACGCCTAGGGTCGGCGCGAAACTGGGCGCAAAAGAACCATCGCTCCGGCCGCAACGATGATCCTACCGTGCCGCAGACGCGCCCGCTGAGAAATCCTATGCTGATCCGTGCCGGTAGACACGGCAACGGATGGCAGATGGCGCGAGAGTACGTGGACAGCACGAGCATCGAATGGTTCGACTACGACGAACGCACGTCCGCACTGGACTTGGCGTTCGTCGGCGGAAAGGCATATCGTTACCACGGTGTGCCGGCACGCGTGCGCGACGAGCTCCGCGCGGCCGAATCGAAAGGCCGTTACGTCAACGCGATGATCAAACCGCAGTACCCGTACACGCCTCTCTGAGGGCGCGCCGGCAGAGCGCCATAGCACTTCGGCGAACGATCAGCTCACCACACGTGATGGTTCACGTCGAGCGCCAGCCCGTGCGTCGCCGGATACGTTTGCTCGATGTTGGCAATGGCGCGCACGATCGTCCCGGCCGGTAGGCTGGTTCCGCTCGCCGTGTAGTGGATCACCAAGATGCCCGCATGCCGGTTCTCGGCGTGCGCGATCTCGAGAAAGTCGGCGCCGTTGTACGTCATCAGGACGCGGTCGTGCGCGATCGCATAGGCAAGGACTTCGGCGTCCGCCGAGCCCGCGCCAAGCGCTTCGACGTCTACGACTCGTTCGGCGTCATGACCGTTCGTGCGGAGAGCGCTCAGGAGCGAGCGGGCGCCGGCGTCCTCATCAAGCAGTAGCCGCACGATCGAGATGAGATTTGGTCCGGCGGCGCTCTTCGGCGGCCTCGGCCGCGATGAGGCCACGGTAGCGTTCGACGTAGTGCAATGCTTCGACGACCGCGCGGCGGTCGAGATCGAATTCGGAGGCCGCGCGATCGATGTCCCACTCGTTGGCGCGCATCTCGGCGACGAGATGACCCGGCGTCAATCGGCGCCCTTTGAAGACGAGCTGCTTTCGCCACGGATGCGGGACACGGACGAGAAAATCGTACGATGCGTCGGGACGCAGTGCGCGCGTGATCTCAGGGAACGCGTCGGTAGCGCCGGTGTCGTCGGCGCGGTGAAGGCTGATGACGTGGCCGGTGCGGATCGCGTCGACGACCCGCTTCCAGAACGTCAGCAGATCTCGGCCGGCTTGACCCTCGTTCTCCGCGCCGAACGCTTCGCAGACGAGTTCGACCGCTTCCTCATCCCCGGGACGCAGCTCGACTTGCCAGCGGCGTCGAGAGCTTTTCGCAACCATGGCTCCAATTGTACTCCATCGGTCGCCGCATCCGCAATAAGCGATGAACCTGCCGCCTGGCCGCTTCGCTAAAA
>DATHLL010000605.1:0-5388 GCA_035488195.1 Candidatus Elarobacter sp.
TCGACGACGTGATCGACGTACGCGGCGATCTGCGCGGCGAGCGCCGGCGAGCGCGGATCGATGCGCCCGACGAACGCGAGCAGCGTGCGCAGCGTCGCGACGTTCGGATCGCCGCTCGCCTGCGGCAGCGCGCGCTCGAGCGCGGCGAGCGTCTCCGG
This sequence comes from Candidatus Elarobacter sp., assembly GCA_035488195.1. Classification (GTDB taxonomy): domain Bacteria; phylum Vulcanimicrobiota; class Vulcanimicrobiia; order Vulcanimicrobiales; family Vulcanimicrobiaceae; genus Vulcanimicrobium. The sequence goes on from DATHLL010000605.1 coordinate 159, forward strand.
CAACCGCTGCGGGCTTTCCAGCGCCAGCCTCGCGGACGCAACGTTGCTCGGCGTGACCGGAAGCCGCAGCGCGCGCAGCAGCGCGACCGGTTCCGCGTACGCCGCGAGCTGCGAGCCGCGCCCGGCGACCGCGTGCGATGCGAGCTGCGACGCGCGGCTCTCGGAGTTCGCCTGTGCGCCGTTCGAGGATGCGGCGGGTTTCGCCGCGATGTACGGCGGCGCAACGAACGGCTGCGGCACGCCGGGCGTGCGAGCGACCGCGGAACGTTCGGGCGCGACACCATCGCCTGCGGTCGGCGCGCCGGCGGCGCGCGCGGCCGCGACACGCGCTTCGATCGACGTCGGCGCGGGCGGCGGAGAGACGGACTGACGCAACGGCGGCGCTGACGCGGACGATGCGGCGAACGGCGCGCCCGCATTTCCCGCACTGACCGAGCGCGACGGCGCCGCAATGCCGGCCGAGCCGACGTTCGCGCGCGAGACCGCGCTGCTGAAGGCGCTCCCCGGCTGTCCGCGCGGCACGGCGACCGGCACGTCCGCGGGGGCCGGCACGCCGGGCGTCGCCGGGGACTCGATCGCCGCATCCGCGCCGGTGGCGACGATCTGGAGCACGATGCGGTCGCCGTCGAAGCCGCTCACCTGGACCTGCAGCACGTCGCCGGGCCGCACCGTCGGCGGCAGCGACGCCGCGACGCGGCGGCCCGCGATTTCCACCAGGTCGGTGAGCCCGTTCGAGGGCAGCACGCGCGCGGTGACGACCATCTCGTCGACCAGCAGCCCGCGCAGCGCCTGGGCGTCGGCGGCGAGCTGCGCCAGCTCGGCGTCGATCTGCGCGGCGAGGTTCGCGTCGATCGCGGCCGCCGCGGCCAGCGCGTCGATCCCGGCCATCTACGCGGTGAAGTCGATCAGGTGCTCGGGCTCGTCGAGCCCGGCCGCTTCGTCGACCGCCTGGCGGAACACCGGCGCACGGTCGTGCGGCTCGTACGTGTCGCCGCGGCCGTCACGCTCGGCGTTCGGATCGATCCGGTTCCCGAGCGCCTCGTCGAGCTCGGCGACGCGCTCCTCGCGCTCTTGCACGTGCGCCGCGAACGAGGCCTGAGCAGCCTGCTGGGCGAGGCGAGGGGCTTCTTCGGCGCGCTGAGTCAGCGGCGCCGTCTGCGACGCCTGCCAGATCGCTCCTTGAATGTCGGTCGGCCGGATGGCCACCCATCTGCCTCCTTGGAGGGCGGCTTGGGCGCTAGCCCAAACGCGACGGCTCGGCTTGCCGAGCCACTAAATTGCGCCTGCCTGCTCGGAGCTCGCCGTCGGGTCCGCGGCGGGCGCCTGGGCTGCGTTCCTTCGCGTGTACTTTTGCTTCACCGTCGGATCGCCCTCACGATATCCCAGGTCGGCCTTCAGCGAGCGAAGTTTAGTCCGCAGGTGGATCACCGCTTGGGCGTGGATCTGCGAGACCCGCGACTCCGAGACGCCGAGCGCGCCCTTGATCTCCTTGAGCGTGAGGCCCTCGAAGTAGTAGAGGGAGATCACGGTCCGCTCTTGCGGCGGGAGATCCTCGACCGCTCGCACCAGCGCCGCCTTGATCTCGCGCGCCTCGACCGCGCTGGTCACCTCGGTGCCGTCGTCGCGCAGCGTGTCGAGGAGCGGGATCTCGTAGCCGCGCTCGTTCGGGAGGAACTCCTCGAGCGAGAGGACCGACGTCCCGCGGATCTTCTGCATCAGGACGTCGAGCTCTTTACGGCTCAGCCCCATCTTCTCGGCGACCTCGTCCTCGGTCGCGGCCCGGCCCAGCTCGACCTCGAGCTGCTGGTACGCCCGCTCCAGCTCGCGCGCCCGCTGGCGAACGGCTCGCGGAACCCAGTCGAGCGCGCGGAGCGCGTCGAGGATCGCGCCGTTGATCCGGGTGATCGCGTAGGTCTCGAACTTGACGCCTCGCGCGTCGTCGTATTTCTCGATCGCGTCGATCAGCCCGAGGATCCCGTCGTTGATCAGATCGTTGATCTCGACGTTCGGGGGCAGGTTGATGGAGATGCGGCCGGCCACGTACTTCACCAAGTGAAGGTACTTGTGGACGATCTCCTCACGACTGAGCTCTACTCCGCCGATGACATACCGGGGAGTATCGCGGAGTGCTTTCACGGCATGCTCCCATGACGGGACACCCGCCCCGGTTTTCCGGTCCATTCCTCCTCGGCGGCCTCTCCTCCCTTCGCCGGGCGCTTCTTCGGTGTACGCACTTCGTTAAACCGGCGCGCCCGGGGCGCCGGTGAGCTCGCAGAGGGTGCGGCTCACCGCGTCGAGCGGGATCACGCGGTCGACCAGACCGGCCGCAGCGGCGGCGCGCGGCATCCCGTAGACGACGCTGCTCGCCTCGTCTTGACCTAGGACGAATCCCCCTCGCTCCTTGATCACCGTCAGCCCCTGGACTCCATCGTGCCCCATCCCGGTCAGGATCACGCCGAGCGAACCTGGCCCGAAGGTCTCGCCGACCGACGCCGCCATCACGTCGACGCTCGGGACGTGCAGCGAGCGCCCCTCGTCGGCGCTCAGCGCGACGCGGACGACGTTCAGCGCGCGCTGGAGGCGAAGCTGCTTCCCGGCCGGCGCGATGATCGCGGTCCCCGGCGCGAGCGGCATCCCGTCGGTCCCCTCGACGACGGTGATCTTGCTGGTCGCGTCCAGCCGCTCGGCGAGCGGGCGCGTGAACCCGGGCGGCATGTGCTGCACCACGACGATCGGGATCGGGAAGCCGGCGGGGAGCTTCGGGAGGATCTGCGAGAGCGCGACCGGGCCGCCGGTCGAGGTCCCGATCGCGACGCAGGTGTAGGCGCCGGCGCGCGGCCGGCCCGTCCGCGAGCGCAGCGGCGGCCGGAGCGGCGGCTGCGGCGTCGCCGCGGTCGCCGCGGCGCGCGCCTCCTCGATCTTCGCGCGGTCGATCCGCAGCGTCTCGCGCACCGCGCGCAGGTACGCGCGCCGCGAGCCGAAGTGCTTCACCTTCTCGACCAGCTCGCGCTGGACGTTGACGATGTCGATCAGCGCCGAGTCCGGCTTCGGGATGAAGTCGACCGCGCCGAGCTCGAGCGCGCGCAGCGTCGTCTCGGCGCCGTCGCGAGTGAGCGCGCTGACCATGATCACCGGAGGGCCGCGCCGCTCGACGATCGCGCGCGCCGCCTCGAGCCCGCCGATCCCGGGCATCTCGACGTCCATCGTCACGACGTCGGGGTTCAGCCGCTCGGCCATCGCGACGCCCTCTTCGCCCGACGCCGCGGTCCCGACGACCTGGATCTCCGGCTCCTTCTCCAGCATCTTCTGGATCGCGCGCCGCATGAACGCCGAGTCGTCGGTGACCAGGACCGTGATGATGCGCGGGTTCACGCCGGCACCGCCGCCTTGAGCCGGTAGACGATCGCGTCGGGGCCGACGATCGGCTCGTACAGATCGGTCAGGTGGAACAGCGATTCGGCGTGACCCAAGAACAGATAGCCTCCCGGACGGAGCGCCTTCGCGAACGACTCGACGACCCGCTTCTGCGTCGGCTTGTCGAAATAGATCAAGACGTTGCGGCAGAAGATCGCGTCGAACGGTCCTTCACCGGCAACGGCCGGGCCGTCGAGAAGGTTCAGGCGCGCGAACGAGACGAGCCGTTTCACCCGCTCGTCGACGACGAAGCCGTCGCCCTGCGGGTGGAACCACTTGCGGATCATCGGCGGCTCGGTCGCGCGGAACGAGAGCGCGCGGTAGAACCCTTTCCCGGCGAGGTCGAGGACGCGCGGCGAGATGTCGGTCGCGCGGATCGAGAGCATCGCATCGGCGACCTTCCCGGTCTCGAGCAGCGTCATCGCGAGCGAGTACGGCTCCTCGCCCGACGAGCAGGCCGCCGACCACAGCCGCACCCGCGCCGAGCGCTTGAGGAACTCGTCGAGGACCGTCGAGGCGAGCGTCTTGAGCTGCGCGCGCTCGCGAAAGAAGTACGTCTCGTTGTTCGAGAGCACCGAGGCGAGGTCGGTCCACTCGTCCTCGCGCCGCGGGTCGTAGCGCAGGAAGTTCGCGTACGGCCCGTACGTCTCGAAGCCGCGCTTCGCCAGCCGCGTCGAGAGGCGGCTGAGCAGCAGGAAGCGCTTCTGGTCGTCGTACCAGATCCCGAACCGGTCGCGGATGAGATCGCGCAGCGTGACGAACTCGTCGTCGGAGATGTCGAGCAAAGCTCAGCTGTACCGGATGCGCGGGTTCGCGAGGGCGTAGAGGAGGTCGACCACCGCGTTCACGACGACGAAGACCGTCGCGAAGAGCAGGATGCAGCCGTTGATCAGCGGCATGTCGCGGTTCGAGATCGCCTCGAACGCCAGCCGCCCGACGCCGGGCCAGGCGAAGACCGACTCGGTCAGCACCGCGCCGCCCAGCAGCAGCCCCGTCTGCAGGCCGAGCACGGTGATGATCGGGATCAGCGCGTTGCGCAGCGCGTGCTTCACGACGACCGCGCGCGCGCCCAGCCCCTTCGCCCGCGCGGTGCGGATGTAGTCGGAGGCCAAAACGTCGAGCATCCCGCTGCGCGTGATCTTCGCGACGATCGCGAGCGGGATCGTCCCCAGCGTCACCGCCGGCAGCACGAGGTGCCAGAGCGCGTCGAGCGCGGCGCGCCCGTTCCCCGCGAGCAGCGCGTCGACGACGACCAGATGCGTGCGCGCCGGCACGAAGTACGTCACCGCGATCCGCCCGGAGATCGGGAACAGGTTCACGCCGTGCTGCGCCGGCAGCACGGCGAGCAGATAGACCAGGATCCAGCCCAGCCAGAACACCGGGATCGAGACGCCGAGCAGCGCGGCGCTCATCGTGAGCGCGTCGAGCGCGCCGCGGTGCTTCACCGCCGCGAGCGCGCCCGCCGGGATGCCGAGCGCGACCGCGAACGCCATCGCGCTCAGCGCCAGCTCGACCGTCGCCGGGAAGTACTGCGCGAGCTTCGCCGCGACCGGCTGCGCGTCGAAGAGCGACTGCCCGAGATCGCCGTGCGCGACCGCGCCGAGATAGAGCGCGAGCTGCACGAACCACGGGCGGTCGAGCCCGAGCGAGACGCGCAGGTGCGCCACCTCCTGCGGCGTCGCGTGCTCGCCGAGCCGCAGCGCGATCGGATCGCCCGGGATCGCGTGCATGAACAGGAAGCTCACGACGGTGATCGCGATCAGCACGAGGACGAGCCGCACCAGGCGGTCGACCAGGAAACGCAGCATCGCCCGCC